>CAZSKA010000080.1:0-14086 GCA_964607315.1 uncultured Saprospiraceae bacterium
ATGTAATGTGTATTTAACGCTAAAACATATTTTTACACATTACATATATTCCTAATACAAACAGTAAACCTTAAGGATTTTCCTTACTTAAGGTAATCTTTTATAATGACATATTATTACGTGGGTAATAGTTTGCGAGACTATGCGCGCTACCAAACATTGTTTATTTCGCATTAAAGAGTCATCTAATGATGAGACAACTACAAGACATTTATGTAAAGGGAATTAATTTCCTTTTAGGCAGTATTGCTTTAATAGCAATTACTGCTCATTCTATTTCAGCTCAATGCTCAGCTGCGCCTTCTGAGATTCAGGGTAACATTTTTATAGACCAAAATATGAACGGTCTTAAAGATGATGCTTCTGGAGCGAGTAGTATATTAATATATGCATTCGATCAAAATGGAAATCTTCAGGCTCAGGCAATATCTGATTTATTCGGACAATATAGTCTGAATGGTTTAACTTCAGGTGAAGCTTACAGAGTAGAATTCAGACCAATGGCTGGATTTTATGATGGCCCATTGGGATCTGATAATCTTTCATCAATAAGAAATGTTGCTGCTGGTTCATGTGACATTGATTTTGGAGTTGTAAATGAAGATGTATTTTATGGTGTTGATCCAGAACTCGCTATCACATGTTATGTTAGAGGTGATCAAAATGAAAATTTGAATGTTGCCACATTAGTAGGTGTTAATCATAACTTCAATAGTAGTTCTGCAGAAAGATTCATAGAAGATAAGGCTGGAACTGGTTCTGTATGGGGGCTAGCATACGATTCTCAAACAGAGACATTGTTTAGTTCTGCTTTTGTAAAGCAATTTTCAAGCTTAGTTTCGGATCCTATCTCTGGAAAACCTATGCATGATGCAATATTTCAAACTAATATTAATACAGGTGCAACTAGTGTATTTACAAGGTTGTCTCAACTAGGAGTGCCAATGACAGACCTAGAGTTTCCAGATTCTGAAGATTGCTCTTATGGAGTACAAGTAGGAAGAATTGGACTAGGAGGAATGGAAATTAGCGATGATGAAAAGACTTTATATGTTGTTAATATAAGTGGTAATAATGTAGTAGCTATAGATGTAGAAAATCCTATTCCAGCTACAACCCAGGTTATAACATCAATGAATTCGGTGCTTCCAACACCTGCAGTTGATGAAGAAATGTATCCATTTGCACTTAAATACTATAAGAATAAATTATATGTAGGTTATACATTAGTAAAGCGAGTATTCGATAATGTAAATGCTAATTCTAGCATGCATATAGTAGAATATGATATAGCAACTGCAAGTTCTAATTTGATATTTTCTTCAAATTATAACTTAGGTTCTTGGACAGAGAATGATGCAGTGAATTTTGTATTAAAAATACAACAATGGTTAACTGATATTGATTTTATCAATGATGATGAAATGATTATTTCATTAAATGATAGAAAAGGTAATATATATTGTGATACAGATGCTCTATTTCCTGATCAAAAAGGAGATATATTATTAGTATATAGAGATGGTAATGGTGCTTGGACCCTAGAGAGTGGGGGAGTTGCCAATGGAAGAACTGGAAGATTTACTTCCGGTGGACAAGGTCCCGGAGGAGGAGAATTTTTTGGAGATGATTTCTTTCCTGAAGATGATGAATTTCATAATGAAATTTCTCTGGGTTCTATAATTGTAGTACCTGGTAGAGATGAAGTTGTATCTGCAGTGTTTGATCCTTTATTAGAGGTTTATTCAGGCGGATTACATAGATATAGTACGGTTGATGGAAGTATACAAGCAGCTGTTGAGTTATATTCGGATGAATTTGTAATTAATCTTGGAAAAGCAACTGGATTTGGAGGATTGACATTGTTAGAAGACAGACCAGAATTAGAAATTGGAAATTTAGTATGGATTGATGATAACAAAAATGGTAAGCAAGATCCTGATGAATTAGGTGTTGGTGGGGTAGACATAGATTTGTATAATGATGCTTGCGTAAAAATAGCTACTACCACTACAGATGTAAATGGTTATTATGTATTTAACAGTACTAATCTTGAAGAGTCTGAAGATAGAATTTTACCTTATACCAACTATTTTGTTGCATTGTCCAATACGCAATTTGATGTAACAACCTCTTCTATTACAGTGGCAGGAGATCCATATATATTAACAACGTCAAATGATGGACACGCTGTTTCTCCTGAGGAAAGTGATAGTGATGTAGAATTATTTACGGGAGGATGTGGCGCTTTAGAAGGTTTAGCTGTAATAGAGGTTACTACTGGCGGAGTAGGAACTAATGATCATAGTTTTGATTTAGGTTTAGTAGCTCCAGGAAATTTTGATTTAGCCTTGAGAAAAGAAATTATAACTTCTGAATTTGCAAGAGCAGGAGAGCAAGCAACTTTTAAAATAACTGTATTTAACCAGGGAGAAGTTGGGGCAAGAAATACAGTAATACGAGATTATATACCAGCGGGATTAGAGTTTATAACAGTTGCAAATAGTGACTGGACGCAAGGAGCTGATTTTGCTAATTATACTATTAATTCATTAGCTGCTGGAGAACAAACAGAATTATTTATTCACTTTATTATAAAACCTGGTTTTTCATATGAAGATTTCATCAACTTCGCTGAAATTGAAAGCTCGGATAATCAATTTAACCAACCTGCTGAAGATATCGATTCTTCTATGGATGGTGAAAACGATGACCAAGGGGGAGAGCCATTCCAAACGACTGATAATGAAGTAGATGATGATGGTGCTATCGATGAAGATGACCATGATCCTGCTGCATTAAGAGTATTCGATTTAGCGTTAACTAAGACAATTGTTAATGCTAAATCTGGATATGTTAAAGGAGATTTAGTGACCTTTGAAATTACAGTATTTAATCAAGGTACTGAAATTGCTAGAAATGTAACTGTTACAGATTATTTACCAGTAGAACTTGAAGTCCTTAGCCCAAGTCAGTGGGTTCCAACGAATGGTAATTATGAAATGACGATAGATGAGATTCTACCTGGTGAAAGAGCTATTGTTTCATTGGATGTTATCGTTCAAGGTGATAATCCTTCTATTGATATTGTAAATGTTGCTGAAATTAGTGCTGCATATAATTCTAATTTTGAAATTGCAGAAGATTATGATTCAGTTGCAGATGATATAGAAACAAATGACAAAGGTGGAGATCCTTTTGGACCCACCAATGATCAAATAAATGATTCAGGTGAAATCGATGAAGATGATCAAGATCCATCTTCTTTAAGAATAGAAAAATATGATCTTGCATTAGTTAAGAAAACAAATGCATTCTTGGCTCAAAGAGGTGATGTAGTAACTTTCGATATCACTATATTTAATCAAGGAACTGTAACTGCAGATGAGATTTCCATTGTAGATTACATGCCTGAGTATCTAGAATTTATCCCTTCATCAGAATGGGAATTAGACGGGAATTCAGGTTTTCCGATGATCACTTTATCAAGAGCTAATGGTTTATTGCCAAATACAGGTTTAGTTGGCGGTCAATCAACTACTATTTCTATTCAAACAAGAATAAGTGATGATGCTCCTATTTCTCAGCTAGTTAATTCGGCAGAAATTGTAGGAAGTAAAGATTTTAATGGAACGGATAGATCTGGAGATGATTTTGATTCAACACCTGACTTTAGTAATGTAAATGATGCTGGTGGGCAAATAGGAACAAATTCTGATAATTTTGAATTTGGAACAGGAGTTGATGACGAAGATGATCATGATCCTGCGCCAATAGCTATCATGGAAATGTTACCTACTGGTCCAGGTTTCTGCTTGTCAAATGCTACGAATGATTTCGATGGACAATTTGTTTATACGTTCGAATTTACGTTTTTAAGTGATTTTGAATTTAACATTATTGAAGCAACTAATATTGAATCAGGATTAAATCCTATTGGAGATGCTCCTAATACTGATGATTATACAATTGGTGATGTAGTTAGTACAACTCCATTTGATTTAGATGCTGAAATATATGAGGAAGTTATTGGTGTAGGTATTTCAACATATAGTTTTGAAGGTATTGTTACAAATGGTAATGTACCAACAATATCAATTGGAATATTTGATATATCGATTATAGATCTTTCGGCTGATCCTAGCTTCTATGGAGAATCAGTAATAAGTGGTGCTACAGGTGTGTGTGCAGGTGAAACGGAAATATATAGTATAACAGAGAACGTAGGTTCTACATATGAGTGGACACTTACAAGTGGAGGGACAATAATAGGAGCTAATGACGGAGCAAGTGTAGAGGTTGAGTGGGAAACTACTCCAGGTGGTCCTCATGAATTAAGTGTAACTGAAGTTGCTGGAGGCTCATGTATGGTGCCTGCAACTTTAAATGTGAATTTAGGTGAAAGTGCAGGAGCAATGTCGTGTATCGGTTCAGCTAACCTATCTTTAAGTGATGATTGTCAGATGGAAGTAACACCTGACTTGGTTCTAACATCAGACGTTGATGGAACTAATGTATTTACAATCACAGTAATGGACGAAGCAGGAAACGTTCTTGATCAACCAATTTTAACTGATGAGCACATTGGTCAAGAAATGACTATAAAAGTAATGGATGTTTGTACAGGTAATTCTTGTTGGACATCTTTAAATGTAGAAGATAAAATTGCTCCAGTAATAATAGATGAAGGAGATATTATATTTAGTTGTAACACAACATCTAACTTTCCTGATCCTACAGTAGAGGATAATTGTAGTGGTTTAATCACTATTTCATTAGATAATGAAGTTTTTACAAACATAGAATGTGATCCTGATTTTACTACAAGAATTGATAGAACGTTTACTGCAACTGATGCGCAAGGAAATGTTTCAGATCCATATGTTCAGGTAGTTTATTTAGCAAGATTAGATGTTGATGCGGTTGATTTTCCAGAAGATAGAACAGTCGCAAATGATAATCCTTTATTCTGTCAAACTTTTGAATTAGATGATGAAGGTAATCCTTCTCCTAATACTACTGGAGTTCCTACTTTGGATGGAGTTTCTTTATATCCTTTCCAGGATCAATTCTGTAGTGTGGGTGTAGATTATTCTGATCAAGTAGTGGCACCAAATGGATGTGTTCAGAAAATAATTAGAACTTGGACAGTATTTGAATGGTATTGTAATACTTCAAATATTGTAACAATGACGCAGGAAATTAATATAGCTGATGAATTAGCTCCTCAGTTTGTAGTGCCTGAAGATTTTACGATTTCAACAAATCTTAATGAATGTATAGGTACTGCGACTTTACCTGCGGTAAGTCCTGAAGATGATTGCAGTGAGACATTCGAAGTTGATATTCAAGTTCCAGGTGATTTCTTTAATAATATGAATGGAGTAGTTGTTGATCTTGAATTAGGAGAAAATTTAATTACATATACAGTATATGACGGCTGTCTAAATTCGACAACTCAATCATTCACTGTTACAGTGGAAGATAATACAGTGCCAGTAATGGTATGTGATGGAAGTACAGTTATATCATTACAAGATAATGGAACTGCTTATGCACCTGCATCTGTTTTTGATGATGGTTCTGTTACTGATTGTAGCCCTCTTACTTTAGAAGTGAAAAGAGTAGACAATGGTTCTGCTTGTGGAATTAGTAATTTTGCCTTTGGTGAGTTTGTTGAATTCTGTTGTGCTGATGTAGGACAAGAGGTAATGATAATGTTAAGAGCAACAGATGAATCTGGTAATAGTAATACATGTATGGTGGTTACTACAATTCAAGATAAGAATCCTCCAGTTATTAGTGTTCCAGCGGATGTTACTATCCAATGTACAGATCCTTACGATATAGATAATTTAGCACCTGATTTTGGTGTAGCTACAGCAACTGATAATTGTATGAATTCTACAATTACAGAAGAAGTGTTTGATAATATCACTAGCTGTAATGTTGGTACAATAACAAGAGTATTTACTGCTTCTGATGGAAACGGCGAATCTTCAGGAATTCAAACAATTACAATAGTAAATGATTTTGGATTCTCTTTAGCAAATATTCAGTTCCCTCCTGATTATGAAACAGATGAAGGGTGCAATGCTGGCGATTTACAACCAGAAGATTTACCAGCTCCTTTCAATATGCCTGTAATTACTTTCGATCAATGTGATATGATTACTGTAAATAATACAGATCAGACATTCACAACTTCTGATGATGCATGTTTTAAGATAATTAGAAGATGGACAGTAATGGATCATTGTCAACTTGATGTTGATGGAAATCCTTTAGTTTTCATGCAAGATCAAACAATAGTTGTAACTAATTCAGTTGCACCAGTAATCACTTCTTCTTGTGAACCAGTTTCAATGACTGTTTTTGATAGCTGTATTGAAGGCGAAATTACATTGTCTGCAACCGCAGAAGATGATTGTACTGAAGACATGAATTTAGTTAATGCTTATTTTATAGATTTAAATAATGATGGATCTTTTGATCTACAAGAAGCTGGAAATGGAGCATCTATTTCTATCACTGAAGTATTACCTGTTGGTAATCACAGAATCGTATATAATTTCGAAGATAGATGTGGAAACGATGTAACATGTACGCAGATGTTTAGCATTATAACAGAAATGCCACCTCTTGCTAAGTGTCAAGATTTAGCTATTGAGTTAACTCCTATAGATACTGATGGAGATGGTGTACTTGATGCAGAATGTGCATTTGTAGGTGTAGAACATATCGGTGGTGAAAGTGAAAGCCCTTGTGGATTCCCTATTGAATTAAGTTTCGATGCAGCAGGAGATTCTACTGTAGCTAAATTTGATTGTTTTAATCTCGGTATGAATGAAGTTACTATTTATGTAACAGATATATTTGGAAATCAATCTTCTTGTATAGCTTCAGTAATCATCCAAGATAATAACGATGTAGATATTTGTCCAACACCAGAACAGTGTATTGTACCTCCAGTAGAGATATTAGATGTAACAACTTGTGTAGCAGACTTAGATCCTTCAACAATAGGTGGAGAACCAATTGTAGAATTACCTTGTGTTTGTGAAGATTTCGATATAACTTTCTCAGATCAAGATGTATCTGATCCAAGTGACGCTTGTGTTGATATAATTAGAACATATACAGTAACATTTAATTGCTTTATAAGTCCATTGGAATTCATGTTTACACAAAACATAAGACAATTCAATGCTTCTGCACCTGTTATCTTAAGTTGCCCACCTGATGGTTTAGGTATGGCTTCTACATCAACTTGTACTGCACCTGTTACTTTGGGTGTTCCAACATTTGATGGTTCTTGTTCAACAGGAGTAACAATTACTAATGATAGCCCTTTTGCTAATAGTAGTACAGGAGATGCAAGTGGAGATTACCCTGTAGGAACTACTACAGTAACCTATACGGTAACCGATATGTGTGGAAACGCTTCTACGTGTTCTATTGATGTTGTGGTGGAAGACGATGAAGTACCTACATGTGTTCCTCAAGATATTACAATAACAATTCCTGCTGATGGTTCTACTGTGTTTATCATAGGAGAGGACATCGATGGAGGAAGTACTGATGCTTGTGGAATGATTGTAGACTATGATGCAACTCCTAGCTCTTTTGACTGTAATGATTTAGGTGATAATATGGTTCAATTAGTCGTAACGGATCAAAGTGGTAATACATCTGAATGTTTTGCAACAGTTACTGTTGAGGATGATGTAGCTCCTATTTGTGTTGCACAAAATTTAGAATTTACATTAACAGATATTAACCAAGTGATTACAATCACTGGTGCTGATATAGATAACGGATCATTTGATGATTGTGGTAATGTCGCGAGTTTGGACGTAAGTCCTGACATGTTTACTTGTGCTGAATTAGGAGATAATACGGTAACATTAACTGTAACAGATGATTCAGGAAATACATCACAATGTACAGCTACTGTAACTATTTTAGATGGTGTGGCACCTTTATGTGTTGCTCAAGATATAACAGTTACACTTGATGCTAACAATATGATTATGATCACTCCTCTTGATATTGATGGAGGAAGTGTGGATGCTTGTGGTAACAATGTGAATTTATCAGCAGACCCGCTTAATTTCAATTGTGATGATTTAGGAGATAATTTAGTAACACTTACAGTAACAGATGATGCTGGAAATACATCGCAGTGTACAGCTAATGTAACTGTTTTGGATACTGTTCCTCCTGTAGCAATGTGTAATCCAAACCTTACTATTACATTATTTAATCCTAACTTCCCAGTAGGAATTCCTGCAGGAACACTAGATGCAGGATCATTCGATCCTTGTGGTGAAATAGCTACCATAGAGTCGATACCGTCAGAAGTAACTTGTGCTGATATAGGTAACTTGCCTGTTACTCTAATAGTGACGGATACTAACGGAAATGTTGGAACTTGTGCAACAACTATTCTAGTACAAGATGGGATTGCTCCAGTTGCAGTATGTCAAGATATAACTGTAACAATTGGTATGGATGGAAATGCTGTAATTATGCCATCTGATCTTGATGGTGGAAGTACAGATGCATGTGGAATGATTGTTGACTTCTCTGTATCTCAAGATATTTTCACTTGTAATGATATCGGTGCAAATACAGTTATTCTAACAGTTACTGATGATTCTGGAAATATGGATACTTGTGAGGCAACAGTTACTGTTGAAAGCTCTGATGCATTAGAAGCAATTTGCCAAGATATAACTGTTTTCTTAGATGATTCTGGAGCTGTACTTATAACTCCTCAAGACGTGGACGGTGGAAGTACTTTGCCTTGTGGAAGCACAGGAACTTTAACTATTGATGATGATGATTTTGGATGTAATCAATTAGGTACAAATCCAAATCCAGTGTTGTTAACAGTTACAGATGATACAACAGGTGCAACAGACACTTGTACTGCACTAGTTACTGTTGTAGATACTATTCCACCTACAGTTGTTTGTCCTCCTGACTTGACTTTGACTTGTGAAGCAGACTTGTCAAACCCATTAATTTTTGGAGAGCCAATTTTTGATGATAATTGTTTAGGGTCATCTATGCAAGATACTATAGTTGTAGAGAACTTAAATGATTGTGGATTAGGATCTATTACAATTACTTATGTAGTTACTGATTTAAGTGGAAATACTGCGGAATGCACTCAGAATATAACAATAGAGGTAACTGGAGATCAACAATTCTCTGAAGCTAATATCATTTATCCTCAGGATACTGTAGAAGTATTCGATTGTATGTCAATCGATCCTGTTGATATAGGTTCATTCCCTGTTATAGATACAATGAATGCAATTTGTTTTGATGTAGATATCAGCTTTATGGATGTAAGCAGTGCGCCAATTCCATTATGTCAAGATACGATTGAAAGAACATGGACTGTATCAAATCTGTGTAATCCAGATTCTACTTTCACTTTTGTTCAAACCATACTAGTTGATGATAATCAAGCGCCAGTTTTCTCTGGGTTGCCAACAGATACTATTATAAATTGTAATTCTTTTGCTGACTTTAGTGCACTAATGGTTACAGATTGTAATACTAACTTGATAATTACTAATGATAGTCCAGTTGCTCCAAACGATCAGCTTGATATATCTGGAGAATATCCTTTAGGTGTGACAACAGTTACTGTTACAGCGGAAGATATGTGTGGAAATGTTGGTTCTTTTACAATCATAATTACAGTAGAAGATATACAGGAACCTGAATTACTTTGTATGAAGATATTCCCTGAAATCGAAGAAGATGGAACAGTTACTGTATTCCCATCTCAACAAGTATTGTTCTTGAATGATAATTGTTCAGATTCTTTGAATATTGAAGTTTTCTTTGTGTTAGATTTTGAAGAAGGTGATACGGATCTTTCTGATAACGTACTTGTAGAATCTATAGAATTCGATTGTGATGATGTAGGAGTTCTACAGTCATTCTTTATCGTCGCGATAGATGAAGCTGGTAATTTCAATGCCTGTGGTGCGTTAAATACAGTTTCAGATCCTAATATGTTCTGTGGAATGGCACCGAATGGTATCGTTCAAGGAAATGTAGAAACTCATTATGGTTCTGCTATTCAAAGCACAGCTCTTTATTTAGGTGGCGATATGGAAGATATGGAAATTGTTGAAAATGATGGATTCTATGCCTTTGATGAATTGAATATGGGTGACGATATTAATTTGACTCCTTTTAATAATGAAGAACCTGATGCAGGTATCACTACATTAGATATATTAATGATTCAAAGACATATCTTAGGAATAGAAATTTTACCTACTCCTTATGACATCATAGCTGCTGATGCTGATAATAATGAAACAATTAATGGTATTGACATCATACAAATCCAAAAAGTTATTCTTGGAACTTATGAAGAATTCCCATCAAATAATAGTTTTAGATTTATCGATGCTGAATTTGGTTTTGCTGATCCAGCTAATCCATTTGCTTCTACTTTCCCTGAAAATGCGATTCATAATAATATCAATGGTAATATTAATCAAGATTTTGTTGGTGTGAAAGTTGGTGACGTTAATGGTACTTTCCAAGGATTAGCAAATCCTAATAATGATGATGATGGTCCAGAAACTGAAACGATTAATCCTGGTTTGCGTTCTGTACATAATCTATTCTTAGATGAAGTAGTACTTAACCCAACAAATGGATTTGTTAGTATCCCAGTTTATTCTGGTGAATTTGACGAACTTCAGGCTCTTGAAATGACGATCAATGCAAAAGGATTGGATATCGATAGATTGATTCCTGGTAGTATTGATATAGCAGCTCATGACTATAGTATAAATGATGAAATACTTAAAATCTCATGGTTGAATAGTGAAGCATTAGAGATTTCTGAAAAAGAAATTCTATTTACGATTGTTGTGAGAAGCAATGAAGCTATTAATGCGCATAGTGTTCTTGAATTGAAAAATGATATCAATGAATTCTATACTTCTAATGCAGATGTGGCAAGCTTAAGGTTTGTGGATCGAGCAGATGAATTACGTGCAGTATTACACCAAAATGTACCGAATCCTTGGTCTGATAATACATTGATTGAATTTGAAATGGTAGTTGATGGAAACTATACATTTAATTTCTATGATGTTGACGGAAGATTATTGGCTTCCAAAAATGGTTCTGCTTTAAGAGGACATAATACAATAGAAATAAGTAAGTCTGATATGAGTGTTAATTCTGGTGTTATTATCTATGAGTTTATTAGTGGAAATCGAAAGCTTACAAAACGAATGATGTTAATGGAGTAATCCAATATAACGATAACTGTTTGGGATCCGTCACTAAGATTATTTTTAGTGGCGGATTTTTTTTGGGTTGGCCCCAAAGCTTGTTTTCCTAATATTGTGCTTCTTGATTTACTATAGTTTAGGATTATTATGTATTTGTTTTTTTTGGGGTTGGCCCCAAAGTTTGTTTACGTAGCGTTGTGCTTCTTGATTTACTATAGTTTAGGATTGTTATGTATTTGTTTTTGTTTGGGTTGGCCCCAAAGTTTGTTTACGTAATATTGTGCTTTATGATCTCCCATTGGTATTATTCACGTTATTTTAATGAAGATATTAGAAAAGTGAGCCACCAATACTGTGAATGAACAAAAGTTAGTATAGCCTTTATTTTAAGAGCATTTAAGTTCGTAATAGTTTTTCTACTGCATTTTGTGGGTTAAATGTCTTAAAATGGCGAAAACATAATATTATAAAGTTCAGAAGGATGTAATAAACTATTTTTGCAAATTGTTGTTCACACCTTGTTAAAAATACAATTACTTAACTTTCAAATATTAACTTTAAAATGAGAATTTCACTTTTCATCTTTTTGACAATGTTTATTGGATTTTCTTCAGTAAACGCTCAATTTAAAACACCAGCTGCAAGTCCTTCATCAACTATTATGCAGGAAGTTGGATTAACTGATATCAAAATAGAATACTCAAGACCTTCTATGAGAGGTAGAACTATTTTTGGTGATCTTGTCCCTTATGACAAAATGTGGAGAACTGGTGCAAACCAAAATACAATGATTACTTTCTCTAGCGATGTAAAAGTTGGAGGATCTGATGTTAAAGCAGGAACATATGCTTTATTTTCAAAACCAAGTAAAGGTTCTTGGGCAATTTATCTTTATAATGATACAAATAACTGGGGAACACCTCAAGAATGGGATGATGCTAAAGTAGTTGCTAAAGCTATGGCTACACCAACTAAATTACCTGTTTCTATGGAAACATTCCTTATCAATGTTGGAGGTATCCATAATAATGGAGCAACTATCCAAATGATTTGGGAAAATACATTAGTAGCTTTCGATGTTGAAGTTCCTACAAAAGAAACAGTAGAAAAATCAATTGAAAATCTATTAGCTGGTCCAAGTGCAAGAGATTATTATAATATGGCTGGTTTTTACTTAGATGAAAATTCTAATCTTAAAACTGCTCTTGAATTTATAGATAAGTCTATCTCTATGGATTATGAAAAATTCTGGTCTGTAAGAAGAAAAGCATTAATCCAAGCTGAGTTAGGAATGTACAAAGACGCAATTAAAACTGCAGAAAGATCAATAGAATTAGCTAAAGAAGCTGGGAATGACGGTTATGTTAATAGTAACATGAAGTCAATTACTATGTGGAAAACAAAGTAATTTTTTAGATTAGCTTTATATAAAAAGTATAAAAGAGGCTTTCACATTTTGTGAAAGCCTTTTTTATTGTCATACAAGTCAAAGAAAAATTCATTGCCAAGCAACCAATTTAAGGTTAGGATGAGGTAATGGATTTGGAAAGTGAAGAGTCATTATACAAGGCAGAAATTTATTGTATAATCTTAGTTACGGAATCAATTTCAAACGAAGTAAAATGGGTTTTCGATCCAAATAGTATACCTTATTTTAGCCTTAAAATGGTATTACCTAGCCGACAATCAAAACTTTGGAAGGGGAAGAATTGAAATGCCGAAGAAATAACAACTTTTGTCCAATGAAATATAACTTTGTGATGCCATAGAGTTAGTCACAGCAAACACCTGCGGCGCCACTAGTAAAGTTAATTCTAATACAAAATTGGTATCTGTTCCTACTTTTGGTTTATTAGAAAAATCTAAAATTCCAAGGAGGTTTTAATACATTTAAAAAAAATATATATAATTTTTATTGTAATATGTATTACATATTATAATTATTTATATATTTACACCAGAATGTTAAACCTGTTTGTCTATTTTATAACTCAATCTTTTGAAAATCAATAAGTAAGGTCTATTGATTTTTCATTTTGTTAAAATGGCAATTTAAAATAAATAACACAGTTCAATGAATTGAATTTAGTGTTGTTTGTAAACCTGAATCGTGATGTAGAGCTATTTCTCAAATAGTAAACTACATATTAATGAAGACGTTTTTCGCTTCAATTTTTCTTTGTGTTTTATCACTACAATTTAACACAGCAAGTGCTCAATGCGCTCCGGATGTTACACCTCCAGTATGTATATCTCAGGATATAACTGTTTATCTTGATGGTAATGGAGATGTTTCAATATCTGCAGCTGATATTGATGACGGTAGTAATGATTTCTGTACAGATGTTAATACTACAATTGATGTAAGCTCTTTCGACTGCGAGAACTTAGGTTCAAATACAGTGATTCTCACTGTAACCGATGTTGCTGGAAATGCAAGTACATGTGATGCGATGGTAACTGTTTTAGATACCATTGCACCAGTTTGTATTTCAGGTACAGCTTTTGTTGATCTATTTATAGATATCACAGTTCCTTTACCAGCAAGGTTTGTTGATGAAGGAAGTACTGATAACTGTGATGATGATCTTTCTTTTACAATTACCCCTAGTGCATTTTCATGCGACGATGTTGGATTGAATCCTGTTGTATTTACAGCAACTGATGATTCAGGGAACATGTGTTCTTCGGAAGGTATAGTTCTTGTTCGTGAATTTATTCGACCAACGTGTATTGTTCAAGATGTAACTCTTGAAATAGGCGCTTCCGGTATGGTGGTTGCCTCTCCTGATACTATTGATAAT
>CAZSKA010000081.1:0-14027 GCA_964607315.1 uncultured Saprospiraceae bacterium
AAAAATTAAGTATCAAAATTTTATACGACATTTTGAAATTAAATTGGTATTAAATACTTTTACAACTATTCACATTAAATTAGGATTCTTTTTTAGAAGACTTAGGGCGTATAATTAGTCGAAGTGATTGATCATATGTGATATAATTCCATAACCAATTTATCATCACAAATAATTTATTCCTCACACCAATAAGAGCATATAAATGAACAACCAACCACATTGACCATGCAAAAAATCCTTTGAACTTAATTCGAGGTAACTCCACAACAGCTTTATTTCTTCCAACTGTTGCCATAGTACCAAGATTTTTATATTTGAAGACTTTCCACTTCGATCTATTTTCAAGACCATGCTTTTTTATGTTTCTTACTAGATTCTTTGCCTGCTGGATGGCAGGTTGAGCGATTTGCGGAAAACCTTGAGGGAAATCTTCTGTACTTAAATAAGCAGCATCACCTAATGCAAAAATACAATCATCAGTTGTGAGTTGGTTATATGCATTGACTTTGAGTCTATTTCCTTTTTGATAGTTTTCTTCATTGATGCCTTCCATTTCATTACAAGTTACTCCTGCAGCCCAGATAACTTTATTAGCTAGAATTTCATTACCATCTTTCATTTTGACAATGTTATTTTCTATATCGATTACACGCGTATTGCATCTTACATGAACACCCATCTTCTCAAGATATGTTTTTGCTGCATCACCCAGTTTAGCATCCATTCCAAGAAGTAATCTAGAACCACCTTGAATAAGGTAAATGTCTACCTCTTTAGCATCTAGTTCATGATAATCCTTGGGAAGAATATATTTTTTCAACTCTGCAAGGCTTCCTGCAAGTTCAACACCAGTAGGACCTCCACCAACGATTACCACATCAATGAGACCTTGTCTTTCATCGTAAGAAGGGACTTGTAAAGCTCTTTCGAAATCAGTTAATATTTGGTTTCTTATTTGGAGAGCTTCGCCGACAGATTTCAAGCCGTAAGAATTATTTCGGATTTTATTATTTCCGAAATAATTCGTTACTGCACCAGTCGCAATAACTAAATAATCATAATTAACATTGCCTTGATCCGTACAGATTAATTTCTTCTTTGTGTCCACACTCTCCACTTCTGCAACTCTTATAAAAACATTCTTTGCTTTTTGGAAAGTCTTTCTAAGCGGGAAAGAAATAGAACTGGGTTCTAATCCAGCCATTGCAACTTGATAAAACAAAGGCTGAAATTGATGAAAATTGTTTTTGTCGAATACAACTACTTGATAAGGAGTATTACCCATTTTTTTTGCAAAAGTAAGACCAGCAAAACCTGCTCCAATTACAATAATTCTCGGCAAATCTGTATCGGGCAAGTTTAGAGTTAACTCAAGCATAGTTATCTTTTTGCATTTAATTCAACAATCTGAAGAATTGTCTGAACGGCCTTTTCCATATCTTGTACACTTGTCCATTCTTGTCGAGAATGTATGCCTTGTTGACCTGCAAAAAGATTAGGGCAAGGTAAACCACGAAAGCTTAAAACCGCACCATCTGTACCTCCACGGATTGGCTTAATTTTGGGTTCAACCCCAACATTCTTCATAGCTTCCAAAGCTAAATCCGTAATATGACTATGTTGATTAACGATATCATACATGTTACGATATTGTTCTTTTACAGTCAATTTATAACTTGAATGCGGATAATTTTTTAATACTTTTTCTGCTGATTGACGAATTACATCTTCCTTTTCTTTAAGTGAACTTGTTTTAAAATCCCTAAGTATAAACTTAACCGTCGTCGTTTCTAAACCACCTTCGATGTGATTAGGATGTATAAATCCCTGCATATCAGATGTGGTTTCAGGAGATAAATCTGTTTTAGGTAAATCAGCAATTATTTCAGAGGCAATTTTCATAGAATGCTCCATTTTTCCTTGTGCATATCCTGGATGGGCACTTACACCTGTTATCACTAGTTCAGCTCCATCAGCAGAAAAATTTTGATTACTAAATTCTCCTAAATCACCACCATCTAAGGTATAACCAAATTTTGCAGGAATGAGATTTGTATCAACCTTAATTACTCCCCTACCTATTTCTTCATCAGTAGTAAATAAAGCAGTAACATCTCCATGGATGATCTCATCTCCAACTTGCTTTAATTGATAAAGGGCATCCATGATTATTGCAACACCACTCTTATCATCAGCACCTAAGAGCGTCAAACCACTTGCTGAGATCAAATCATGTCCTATCTTTTTAGATAGATTTTTATGAGTTTTTGTACTTATTACTTGTGACGGATCATCAGGCAAAACGATATCTTGTCCTTGATAATTTTCATGAAGAATTGGTTTGACATCTTTTCCAGTTACATCTGGTGCAGTATCCACATGAGAACAAAAAAAGACCCCTTCAACATCTTTATCAGTATTAGAAGGAATGGTAGCATAAACGTAACCATATTCATTCGTATGAGCATCTATGCCCATAGCTTTGCATTCTTCTACTAAGATTGCAGAAAGATTTTTTTGTTTTGCAGAACTGGGAATGCTATCCGAAAAAGGATCTGCTTCTGTATCGATTTGTACGTACTTAATAAATCTTTCTTTAACCGTATGTTTATACTTCATAATTTGCTTTAAATCTTCAAAAAGATAAAAATAAGATTAATAACAAAGAAGCCTAAATAATCTGCAAAAATTATTAACGAACCCTGCATCTAATTCCAACTTCCTCTGAATAAATTTGATCTGTATACATCGATTCTGCTAATATTTTAGGCAAGTAAAACGATCCCGAATAAATAGCCTTTAGTTTTAATTTCACTGTTACGCTTTCTCTATTATTCAAGTTGAAAAAAGTATGTACATAACTATCTCTTATATCCTGATAATCATAGTCATTAGAATTATTTTGTAGGTCTAATAAGCGATCATTTACAATTTCCCATCCAGATGGTAACGCTTGACGCAGAGCTAAATTTTTAAGATCAATTCCATCTTTGCTAGTTTTTACCACAGTGGAAGTCATATAAAAATCAGTCCCTTTTTCCAGATTAGTTATATCAACAAGTTGATTATTTTCATCTGTAAAAACGGTAGTTACTTTTATCGACTTTGACTCTGAAACCTCTTCTCCTAAATTTTCTTTAGCACGTCTCGACACGAGCACATAAACGCCATTTTCACTTGTATTTTGTATACTTATGTATCGATGTTCTATTAATTTTTCTTTTATGTTAACTGCACCTTTTTGACTAGAAAATGATGTTCTTTGTCCATTCTCTATTACATCAAAAGTGACTTCTTTAGAGAACCCAGCTTTTTTAGTTACAACAGCCAAAGCACGTAATATAAAACTTGATGTATGTGTAGATAAATATCTTGAAGCCTTCAATTGATCGCTTAAATACTTCATTTCTTCAGCCATTTTCACATCATCTTTTAACACATCAAAAAGAATAATACGCAAGGCTGAATTCCTTAATTTAGAACCATATGAATATCGGTGATATTTTGCTTCTATTGTTTCATTTGAAAGGTTGGAATAGATTTTTTCAGCAATATCTTCTCTACCCGACTCAGCATATGCTGCAGCTAAAAGTAATCCAGCATTATAATCGAGATCTGCATTCTCACGTAAGCGATTCATGTCTCCAATAGATGGATTTTGGGCTTTAGCTAATGTATAAAGTCTATATGCCTGTGAAAACACACTACCTTCGCGAGTGCCTAGGAAAGTTGAACGGGAAGGAGTCCAATTAGAAGCAATAGCTTTTTGATCATTCACCCATTGATTCATCAAACTGGTATTTACACCATGTCCTAAATCCTTAGCATCAATTAAGAAATCACCTAAGAAGCTAGTTAACCATTCGTCATAACTCCTTGATTCTGGCCATAAACTAAATCCAACATTTTGCTTAAATCGATATAGAATATTTAAATGATTTTCTACCAATTCATTAGCATAAGATTCATCCATCAAATTTTCGCCCAGATAATCATGATAAAGAGCAGCATAGGCGGCAGCTGTTCTTTGTTCTAAACATCCATATGGATAGCGCATCAGATTATCAATCAATTCTTCCTTGTTAACTGGAGCTAAAGTGGAAACTTCTAAACTATATTCGGAATCATTTATTCCAATAGGAACAAGGTCAATTGCTTCTGTTTTTCGTTTAGGGATATAAAAAGATTCCGTTCTTCTTATTATAGGATTCGGATTTTCTACCTGAATTTCAAGATCTTGATGACTTTTTAGATTTGAGGAGTTAACGGATGACTGAAAATTCACAATCCCTTCTTCATCTCCTATTTTTGCAGAAAGTGTGACTAATTTTTCGTCGCTTTTCTTGCTATTGAAACTACCTGTTTCAGAAAGAATATCTGTTTTTACACCGGAAGAAGACAAAGCGTAATTAACTTCTCCTATATTATCTTTCATTGTAAAAATAGTTAAAGGTACATCCACCTCATCTCCAGGAGCGAGTGTTCTAGGCAATGTTGTCAAAACCATCAAATCCTGCTTTACAGGAACATTCTTCTCTGAAAAACCATAACCTCCATCATCTGCCGCAACTAGCATCAATCGCACATTTCCTATATAATTAGGGAGGGTAATATTGTGACTATTTTGGGCCCCAGCCCCCAAATAAAAAGGACCAATATGTGTAACAACTGATTTAAAGCGATTCGCTTTTTTAGCATCTACCGCAATGTCAACACCATCTCCACCAATAGAGAATAATTGGTCAATGTCCCTACCGTAATAGGACATCACATCATTATACATATCAATGGTTCTCACTCCTAAAGCCGGTTTTGCATAAAAGTGATTCATAGGATCGGGTGTTTTAAAATTAGTAATATTCAATAGTCCTTCATCTACAACAGCCAAGGTGTAATACATAGCTTTACCCTTTTTTTCTTTCACCTTAACCTCAAATGTTTCAAGGGGTTTCAATTCCTCTTTTACCAATAGTTCAGGTTTTAATTTCAGGCTTCCATCCTCCACAGAAATAGGCAAAACACCATAACTCCTAATTGGCATATCGGTGGATTTATCCTCATGCGGTTGCAATAAAGTCACATGAGCATAGATGGTAGGAAACATACTAGGATCAGCTGTGAATGTAATTTTATTCATTCCTGTTTGGACTTTCGTCCAAAAGCTTTCAATGACGGTTGTTCCGTTTTCCAAGCTAACCAAGGCTTTTCCATTAAAATATGAAGGCACCTCTAGTTCCACCGTTTCACCAGTGCTATAATTTTCCTTACTGCTTTTAAAATTAAGTTGGGCAGCATCCTCGTAAACTTGCCTATTCATGCCAACGGTATTCCAAGGATAGCCAACATAAAGATATTCTCCAGAACAATGACCAGAATTTTCATCACATGCCTGAATGTAATATCTACCATAAGTATTAAAGGTTATATCAAAAGAACTTTCTCCATTTCTGTCCGATGTTACATCAAATTCATTATTCGAAACATGTACACTGCTATTTGCCAAATCAAATTTATCATCATAGCTATTATACCACCAATAATGTTCCATTTTGTAGACCTTTACCTTGATAGATTGCTTATTAGAGGGTTTTTTATTTTCATCAAGAGAAATCAGATTGACAGTGGACAATTGCCCTTTGTTTACCCGCTTTCTATTGTATTGATTTTTTGGCAAAGCGATTCCAACAAAATGAGAATAAGGCGAATATTCGAATCTAGAAACACCTGTACTAAAATCACCACTTGATTCATAAGCTGTTGACTTTAAAATGATATTAGCAAGTCCGGGAGGATTTAGTTTTTCCTGTATTTTCAGACTAATATTAGCTAATCCATTATCATTTGTTTTAGTATCTCCTATTACTTCTGTAGGAGGAATATTAAATGAGTTTTGAGGATCAGAGAATCGATAATCAGAATAACCATCTGCATAAAAATTCTTCTTTCTTATATCCATTTCAACCTTCAATTTCTTATCCTTAGCAGGAGCACCATAAAGCCATTGGACATCATAGGTTAATTCCACTTCTCCATTTCTTAATTCTTTGCTTAATTCATTTATATCACTTTGGTTGTTTTTAATAGAAAACTTATTTGGTTTTATGGTTTCTACCTTTACACTTTTACCAAATTTGTTATTACCTAGCTTCGCTTCTAAAAAGTAATCTCCAGTTTTAAAGCTTGTAGAAGTTGGTATATCAAAATGATAAAAAGGACCAACATTAAATGAGTTGACTTCAGTAAATACTTTCTTGCCTTGAGGATCCGTAAGACTTAATTCTACCGGATGATTATCTGGAATTTTAGCTTCAGGATCATGCAATATAAAATCGACAAACATGGTATCTCCAGGACGCCATATATTCCTTTCAGCATAGACAAATCCATCAATTCCATTCTTTGTGACACGGCCTTCCACAGCAAATTTACTGAGACTTAAACCATCATTATTTCTGATTCTCAACCAATTTTCACTCGTACCTTTCGACACTTTAACCATAAATGGATCATCTAAATCTTTTAAAAAGGCTCTACCCTCTTTATCCGTTTTAGTATTGACTAATTCTCTTTGAGCTTTATTGTAAACATAGACACTAGCCCCGTTCATAGGTGCAGCAGTATTAATATCATTAGCATAAATCACTAAATCTCCATTATTAGCTTTCTTTGCAATAATTCCCACATTGGTATTTACTACAAGTTTTGACACATAATTATTATTACAATAAAAAGCTGGTTTACATGGATTACTTCTATCATCCCATTTGAATCCATCGTAATAGCCATATAGTCCATAATATCCTGAACTATAAAAAGATCCTTCACTAGGTGGTTTTCCTATACTTGATGCACATTCCATAATCACATCTTCAGGTAGAAAGCCTAATCGGATTTCGTAAAGCGCATTCACATCAGTACCGGCAAATTCTTTCAGATCAAAATAATAGCGTTTCCTCTCGAATGGGTTGAATCCATCGTTTAGATTATTAAGGTCCAAAACTTCTTCATGTACAACCTCTCCCACATATTCAAGTTGATAAGAATTATAGAGTTTATTATTCTGATAAAATTGCTGAAGATTATTAGAGTGAACCTGAAATATCTCAATTCGAACATTCTTTAACCCAATAGCTTCAAAAGGATAAATCATATCATTAGCTGTAGGGATTATATGACCTAGTCCAACATTATAAACTGCTGGATTTACAATAGATTGTCCTATTTCATAGGCTAAATCTTCTATTAACTTGTCTCCATCTTTTGCCTTTACTCCCTTTCTGATAGAGAGTTGTTGTGTTTTAGTGGATTGTTTATAGAATACTTTTAAAGCGTTCCCAATAATTAGATATTTAGGCTTATTCTTATCATTAGCTAGTTTGATATAACCATCGAGATTTTGATTATTATTCAGTTCTTTATTAAAAATAAAAGAGATCGTTTTTGAACTAGCGTCTTCTTTTGTATCGATTAACTCTAATGTTTTTTGTTGAGGTGTATTAAAAACAAAATCTACAGATTTGTTTGCACCTATTTTTTTAGCGTCAAAAAACACTTTGATTTCATTTTTAGAATCACCAGCATCTAAATTTTCAATTCTAATAATAGGACTTAAGGGATTATCAGTCAGAATAGTATAGTTCTTTTCTTTTCCTTTATGCGTAACTTTTGTGAATTTTCTTAAATCTGTCAGGTTTTCTGAATCATTCAGTTTCAGTTTAACATCCAACATCCATTGATCATTAGCAAAAACATAGTCCAAGAATTCCAAATTTGCAAACTGTGGTTTTACGGTGGATGTGAATTCTAATTTATTCTGGGTTATAAGACTGTTATTGAGAAGTTCTTTAATCTTTAGAGAAATCATATAATCTGTACCAGATTCTAGACTTTCCAAAGGGTGAATGATTAGAGAATTTCTATCTTTCAAATAGTAATCAGCTTTAATAGCAGGTTTTACGGAGATGTACTTTTCTAATTGGGATTCATCAAAATCTTCAGGAACATTACCAACAAGATTGATGAATATATCAGACTGTTTGGAAAGCGAGAGCGGACCATAGGATTGTACGAAATTTCTAAAGTCAGTGGCATTATCCTTTTTTGGTTTATTGTTTTTATTGCAAGAAAGTAATAAGAAACCTATAATTGTTAGCGAAAAGAAAAATTTAAGTGATTGCATAAATGATGGTTTTATATTGCAAAGGCAATAGTGGAATTGGGTAGCTAAAACATTCACTTAAGGTAAGAATAAATAATTAAAATACACTTAGAATGAGTATGTACTAACTAGAGACCAATTTAAAAAAAGTCAAGAATTAAATATGAAATTGAATTGAAAATTTACCTTAAAAATTAGGAAAATAAGCATTCATAGATCTATCTGATTCCAACACAAAACAATCAATCGATGATAGAAACATCCTTTCTGTACATCAATTCACAGAGTTGTATTATACTTCATCTAAAAGGAAATCATCCTTGAATACAGGATATGATTTTAACGATAAGAAAGAGCAATTATTATAAAATTGCAGACTTTCTTGGTTGGAATTCTATACTTAATGAAAAGATATGAGAATAGATATTACCAGCACCTGCAGAGGAGCCGATATTATTAAGTGCATAATCTATTTTAAATCTATTCAATTTTAATCCAAGACCAAGAGAAGGAGTAACACTTAAAGATCTAGTATTTGCATTAAAATCATTTACCAGACGTTGCATATTGCCAACACCAGCTCTTAAAAACACTAAATCATTATAACCAACTTCAGCTCCTACAACAGGTTCTATTGCAAATCTATTTGTTGCAATTAAACCACTTGCTCTACCGTCAGTGTTCACATTCAGATCTGCTTCTATTGTATAACTATATTTAGAATTATAATTTTCTTTATCACTATGAAAAGCGAAACCAAAAATTAATCTTGGCAAAACTAATTCACTACTAGACACTGGAATGCTATTGCCAGTCTGAGTAAAAACTTGTTGTTCTTCATCTGATAGATTAAAGGACCAACTATTAAAAGTTGTCGTAATATCTCTTGCGGTAACACCAATAGTAAAACGCGGTAATTCATATGTAGCACCTGCATCAAGACCAAAACCGAAAGCATTTGCAAAACGGCCGATTGATCTATAAATCACTTTTGCACTACCACCAACACGTAATCTTTCACCAATCAGTTGACCATAAGAAGCAAAAAAGGCATAATCAGCAGTAGAGAAATCAGAAACATTATCATAATTTACACTTCCATCAGGGCCAATAAGATTAAGCGTAAAAGGAATGTTATCAATTCCCATTCTAATCACTGATATAGAACCATAAGAGCTTTTAGAAGGGTCGATACTTTTAGCTATTCCTATATAATCGTAATTCGCAACTCCTCCAAACCACTCGGCATGCATAGCACTTGCCTGCAAAGGAGCTTCTATTTTAGAAAGTGCAGAAGGGTTCCATAGGGCTGCAGTTACATCATTTACAGAGGCAACTTGAGCATGAAACATTCCATGTGCTCTTGCTCCAACACCGATATTTAAAAACTCATTTACAAATTTACTTTGGGCCCCAGCCCAAGAAAAAGAACAAATAAGGGCAAAAGAAATGAGTAATATGTTCTTAAAATTCTTCATTTTTGATACTATCATTAAAACTATATAAAGTTTATACTAGATTAATACAACACTTTTAAACGAGAGAAATTAATCAGCACAAAGGTATAACACTAATATGACACAAACTATTTCTTTAATATGAAAAAAAATCTTTCAAACTTACTTCTTTTGTGTGTTGGCTTACATTTTATAGGTCTGAACTCCTGTAAACAGGCAGAAATAGCATCCTATACTATTGAAAAAAGTATTACAGTACCAAATGGAGGTATCGCATCAGCACATCCATTAGCAAGCGAAATAGGACTAGACATTCTTAGACAAGGAGGAAATGCTGTAGATGCTGCAATAGCAGTACATTTTGCTTTGGCAGTCGTTTACCCAGTTGCTGGAAATATAGGCGGTGGAGGATTTATGGTTTATCGAGATAAAACAGGTGAAAAATATGCTTTAGACTTCAGAGAAAAGGCACCACTTCAAGCTACGGAAACCATGTATCAAGATGAAAAAGGCGAGATAATAAAGGGGTGGAGTACAGAAGGTGCTTTGGCTGTAGGCGTTCCTGGAGCAGTAAAAGGAATGGAAGAAGCGTTTAATAAATTCAGTAAATTAAAGAAATGGGAGATGTTAGTAGAACCATCTGTAAAACTTGCAGATGAGGGGTTCCGATTAACAGCAAAACAAGCTAAAAATTTAAACAGCTCAAAAGAAAAATTCGTTCGAGTTAATCCTGGGTTAGAAAGCCCTTTTACAGCTGAAAAAGAATATGCGGAAGGCGACCTTTTCATACAAAAAGATCTTGCTGAAACACTCCGCAGCATACAAGATGAGGGTTCTGATGGATTTTACAAAGGCAAAGTTGCAAAGCAATTCGTAGAAAGTATGTCTTCGTCTAATGGGATTATTAGTTTGGAAGATTTAGCGTCATATGATGTGGCTTGGAGAGATATCATTTCATTCTCTTATAAGAATTATATGGTTCATTCCATGCCTCCGCCATCCAGTGGCGGTATCGTTCTTGCACAATTATTCAATGCTGTAGAAAATCATAATTTCAAGGGATTTCATTCAGAGGAAGATGTACAGATAATAGTGGAAGCTGAAAGAAGAGCTTATGCTGATAGGGCATATTTTATGGGAGATGCAGATTTTGTTGAAGTACCCGTAGATCGATTAATTTCTAAGGAATACATGAAAGAAAGGATGTCTGATTTTAGTTTTGAAAAGGCATCTGAAGCGGCGAAAATTGATCATGGAAAAATAGAAAGTGAGGAGACGACACATTTTTCTATCGTTGACGATGAAGGAAATGCTGTATCAATAACGACCACACTGAATGGTGCATATGGTAGTAAATTTATTGCGAAAGGAGGTTATTTATTAAATAATGAAATGGATGATTTCAGCAGTAAAGTTGGACATCCAAATCTATATGGATTAGTTGGAGCTGAAGCAAATAAAATAGAACCAGGAAAACGAATGTTAAGTTCTATGACGCCAACTATAGTAGAGAAGAATGGAGAATTATTTATGGTAATTGGTACACCAGGAGGATCTACGATTATAACAAGTGTTTTTCAAGCCTGCATAAATGTTATGGAATATAAAATGAGCATGAATGATGCCATTCAATCGTGTAGATTTCATCATCAATGGAAGCCAGAAGAAATATTTTATGAAAAAGAATGTTTAACTACAGAATTGGTAGATAAATTACATAGTAAAGGCTATAAATTAAAGGAAAGAGGAAGTATTGGCAGAATGGAAGGTATATTAAAAGTGGGTGATCAATGGGAAATAGCTGCTGACAAACGAGGAGATGACCATGCGGTTGGATATTAATTAAAGTAATTAATTGATGTTCCTTTTCTTTGGGCTTTAAGCCCAAAGCCTATGCCATATTGATTGATCTTCTGTGTTGCATCCATTTTTTTATTCCTACTATACATGCTATTATGGCTAGAAATAAAATAGAGTAAAGGAGTGTATTCAATACCAGTGAAGATGAATTATCCATATTGTAGTTCTTAACGTACATTCCAAAAATATAGGCAAAAGATCCGAAAATATGTAAGTTCTGCCCTAAAATTAGCCAAGCTACATTCATAATACTAGTCCATAAAAAAAGATATCCAATGACCTTAACTTCCTTAGAGCAAGTATAATTTTTGTGTCTTAAAAGTCCAATTTCAGAAAAACAAAAATCCCTAAAGGTACATATGTTACTGGCCAAATCCTGAAAGCAAAATCAGTGGGCGTTAACAAATTAGGATATAAATCTGACACATCACCAACTATTCTTCCAAAAAGAGGTACACTAATAGTGTATTATTATCGACATTTTCATTTTGCTTTTCAAAGCTTGCATTTGACATTATTGCAAATTTATTTGTAACATTAAGTGATAAACACTCTTACTTTTGGTTTCCGTGATATGAAAAATAAACTATATAAAATGAAAAAAACGCTATTTATTTTATTGTTCAGCCTATTTGGTATGACCATGTATTCACAAGGAGATATTTTGAATAAAACACCCTACTCTGCGGACTTAGTAATGGGACCATATTTGATACTTGATGGAACCATATATGAAAGTGTATTTTTAAATGGCGTTCGCATTGGTTATGATTTTCATCCTCGAATGACAATTGGATTAGAGTATTTGGCAGGAAATCAGGAAGATTTAGCTGGTCAATTAGGTACTACCCATAGTGCTTTCGGGAACTTCAAATATTATTTGAAAGGTGATGAAAAAAAATATAGACCCTTTCTTTTAGCGGGAGGTGGCTTTTTCGAGTTTAAAGATTTTTCTCAAGATGTGTTGGGTATTTCCTTTTATCTAAGTTTAGGATTTGACTTGCGACTCTCCAACAGAGTTAGAGGTTTTCTAGAGCCTAGATATGTAAATCTTGGTTTATTAGATGCCGATGGAACACATCAATTTGGAATGATGTGGGGAGTTAGAGGCTTATTTTAATTGTTTTCATCATAATTGATTACCCCCATTATAGTTTGTTGATTTATTCTTGTTGCTACTGGATAAGCGTATAATTTATTATAGATCACGTCGATAGGTAGCTCCGCTTCCATTGCTAAAGTAAGTTCTTGCATGAGTTCACCAGCATTAGGAGCGATAATTGTTCCACCAATAATTTTCCTTTTCTTGTTCCAAAACGTCTTAGGTGTAAGGAACAAAGTTATTTTACCATAGGTGTATTCATCAACAATTGCTCTATCGTCTTTAGAAAAATCCTGATCTTGTCTCCAGAATTCTATACTATTTGAATTAAGATATTCCTCTGTCAAACCGAAGGTAGCTATTTCAGGTTGTGTAAATGTGACCCAAGAAAGATGATCAGCGTTATGTTTCAAATTAAACCCATTAATAAAGTTATGATGTAATAATTTGGTGTGTAGTTCTGCTCCATGTGAAAATTGATATTTCCCAGCTGCATCACCAGAGGCAAATATCTTTTTATTAGTTGTTCTTAAATAATCATCCAAAATCATTCTTCCTCTTTCATCTATCTGGACGTTTGCATTCTCTAAAGCTAAATCCTCCAGATTTAATACTCTTCCAATTGCCATCAATACGGCATCAAATTCAATTGTCAACTCTTCACCATCTTTTTCAAAAACTGCTGAATTTGCTGAATTAAATTCTTTGAGATTCCCATTGTTTATTATATTGATTCCTTCTTCTTTTAGTACACTTGTCAAGATTTCACTATAGTCAGCACGTTCTTTACCAAGAATTCTATCTCCCCTATCGACTAAGGTAACTTGAGAACCAAATCGCTGGAATGTCTGAGCCATTTCACAACCAATAGGACCGCCACCAATGACTAATAAATTATCTGGTAGTTCCTTCATTTCATAGAAGAGATTTTCATTTGTAAACACTTTTACTTGATCTATTCCTTTGAAAGGGATGTGTCTTGGACGGGAACCTGTAGCCACAATAAAATGATCAGCAGAGAATTCTTCCTCCCCTACTTTTATAGTATTTTCATTAACAAAAGATGCCACACCAATTTTAAGATCAACCCCTTGTGAGCGAATATAATCCGCGCTTTCATGTTCTCGGATTACAGCTTGTTTTTCATGAACATAACTTAGGATCTTATTCATATCCGCTTTTCCTGCCACCTCCAATCCAAAGTCATTAGCTTTACGAGCACCCTTAAATTGCTTAGCGAGATGAATAAGTGCTTTGCTCGGAACACATCCAAAATTCAGACAATCACCACCAATATGTGCTTCTTCCTTATCAATCAAAAGAGGTTTCCAACCCATTTTTTTTGCCATCCCAAGTGCACCTAGCCCTGCAGATCCACCTCCAATAATTATGATATCGTAATGATTAGCCATGTTTATTTATTTAGTCGATACAATATATACAATTT
>CAZSKA010000082.1:0-13848 GCA_964607315.1 uncultured Saprospiraceae bacterium
ATCAATAAAATATTGAATGACAATTTTAGTGATCCTTTACACGAGTTAAAAATCACTTTTAAAAAGTTGTAGAGAATGGATATGAATTTATTAGAAAACCTGATTCCAGAATTCATCAGTTTTTGGATAAATGGAGGCACAGCAAAGTTCATAAGGGTTTTCTGGTATTTTATATTATTTGAATTAACACGGTATATTTTACTTGACTACATAATATATTTTTATAGATCTTTTACCAAGAAATCAAGAAATGACAAAAGAGAGGATGCTAGGAGATTATTGAGAGTAGAAAATCCTTTTATTTCCATTGTTGTTCCTGGTAAAAATGAAGGTAAGAATATATACAAGTTAGTAAAATCATTAGCTGAACAGACGTATCAGAATTTTGAACTTATAGTTGTAGATGATGGTTCTACAGATGATACTCCTATAATAGGAAAAAACCTACTAGAACGAGGATTGATTGATAAGTTTCTTAGGAATGATGTAAGAGGAGGCAAAGCAAGTGCTGCGAATCTTGCTGTCCGATTTTCAACAGGCAAATATATAGTTCATCTAGACGCTGATTGTAGTTTTGATGCAGATGCTATAGAAAATATATTGATTCCATTTTACATGGATGAAAAGATTGGTGCCGTAGGAGGAAATGTAAAAGTAAGAGATTATGAACAAAATCTTGTTTCTAGACTACAGGCCATTGAATATCTAAAAACAATTTCAGTAGGTAGAATTACTACATCAGAATTGGGTATTTATAAAATAATTAGTGGTGCCTTTGGGGCATTTAGGACAGATATTATAAATAGAGTAGGAATATGGGATATAGGACCTGGATTAGATGGAGATATAACTGTGAAAATTAGGAAAGCTGGATATAAAACGGTTTTTGAACCCAGTGCCGTATGTCTAACAAGTGTCCCTCCAAAATTTAAAAACCTATTCAAACAAAGAATGCGTTGGAATAAATCTATTATTCGTTTTCGTATTCGTAAACACAGAGATGTTTATTTACCTACGAAACATTTTTCATGGTCTAATCTGATCAGTTTTGTGGAGAATGTTTTCTATAATGTAATTTTAGACATAGCATGGTGGTTATATTTCATAGATATTATTTTGAATTATAATTCACAATTGTATTACATCATTATGATGAATTTTACCCTGTATATGACAAGTGGTTATTTACAGATGTTTATGACATATCTTTATAGTGAGAGAGCTAAACAAGAGTTGAATCTGTGGATATACATTCCTTTAGTTACATTTTATAATGGCTTTTTCCTTAGATTAGCAAGAACAAGAGCATATATTCAAGAAGGAATTTTCAAAAAGTCATACGAGGATCCATGGAATCCTGTTAAGAGTTCTTATCAAGCCAAGATTCATGGTTATTAGATTTTTTTTGGGTTAACCCCAAAAGATTAAACATTCTTTTGAATTCATCGAAGTACGGTGCTTTAATGCTAATGGCATCATTTGTAAGAGGATGTTTGAAAGATAATTGCCTTGCATGTAATAACATTTGGGTAAACCCAAAATGACTTTTCATTAGCCTATTTTGTTTATTGCAACCATGTGGTCTATCTCCAATAATAGGATGAAAAATATGACTCATGTGTCTTCTAAGTTGATGCATCCTACCAGTTTTTGGTTGAAGATGTATAAGTGAATATCGGGATGTATCAAATTTGCCAGAAGGAAGATCTATCTCAGATTGCAATAATGTTTTATAAAGTGTAATTGCATGTTGAGATTTACCGGATTCGTTTTTAAGGTCGTAGTCAATAATTCCATTTTGAGAAGTATAACCACGCACAATAGCAAAATAATCTTTCGACATTAGATTTTGCATAAAAAGAGCTGACATCTTGCGGTGGATTTCAGGTGAAAGTCCGAATAACAATACACCAGTAGTTTTCCTATCAATACGATGAATAGGATAAACATAGGCGTTTATTTGAGAGCGTAGTTGTTGCAAAACTATAAGTTCAACATCTCTAGCAATAGGGGACTTATGAGTTAACCATCCATAAGGTTTATTAATAGCTATGAGGGACTCATCATGAAAAAGAATAGGAAGGTCATTCATATAGGGCATAAAGGTATTGTACTTTCAGAAGAAAGGTGAGAATTATGAGTAAATAATTTCCAATGTGCAGGGTGATGTAGATTAAAAGTGTGAATTATTAGGTGGGAAATTGATTATGGAGGGGGATTATGTGTTTTGAAAGTTAATTTTACAATTTTTGATACTACGTGATTGTTAAAGTGTTGATTCATAGCACTTTCCACCCACTCTAAACTCCTAACACCTACCCAGTTAACACCCTTTACCCACCTTGCCGATACCCTATACCTCGCATTCCTTTGCCCTCTTATCTCCTTCCCCTCATCCATCTCCTCTTCATAATCCCTAAATTCATCTACACTCTCAAAATAAAACCTTCTAAACCTTTGCTTTACTAAACCCCCTTCTCTTCCCCTCAGTCTATTAACCCGCTTTACATATGTACTATGAAATATCCGCACCTGTTCACTTACTATCCTCCAAGGCTCCTTCAAATAATCTATATTAACCCCTTTATCTCTTCTTTCACATATTCCTACATACTTCAATATTAACTTCTTTCTATCCCTAATTCTTAAAAGAATGTGATATCCCTCGCTCGATAAATATATTTTATGGGTCTCTATATATCCACGCATATATCGTCTCCATAGTCGTTTGAATAATTCTGTTTCTTCGTTATTTTCAAAATAACTCGATCGACCGCTCGATAAACTTTCAAATAAATAATAACCTCCTCCTTTAATTTCCTTTGTTTCTTGCATTTCATTCGCTTTCCTATTAGTGTAATGAACATGCTATTTCGTTCCATACTTTTCCAATTATTATTTAATTTCCAAATAATTTGCTGAATTACAGTAGATTAAATACAGAAATTCTTGATCTACATATTGTGATTTTCTGTAATGTGTTTCTCCTTATTCTCTTTCTTCTTTGACCGTTTATATACCTTTAGCATTCATTCGTAGATTTATTCTCCTTGTAGGTCTTATTCAGTGAATTTTTAATTTATTCATCTGTTATATATCATATTACATCGCAACTAAGTATACTTTATTTACATTTGCGCAAATTTTACCAAATACAGAATGGACAGAACGCAAGTTATTGGATTAGTATTGATTTTTGGGCTCGTTTTTGCCTGGAGTTTAAATAGTAGCAAACAACGTCAAGCTGCAGCATTAGAACAAGCTAAAATTGATTCTATTGCACTTGTCGAACAAAATAAATTAGATGCAGAAAATGCTCTAAAAGAAGCAGCAGAAACTTCTGTTGATTCTAATGTAGTAACACAAGAAACTCCCGCTGTACCTGATTCTCTCCTTGATCAAAGACTTCTTTTACAATATGGCGTTTTTGGACAAAATGTTAACGATTCTGAACAAATCTACACCCTTGAAAATGATAAAGTGCTTGTCGAACTTTCTTCTAAAGGTGGTAAAATAAAGTCCATCTCTCTTAAAGAGCATAAAAAGATCACAGAAGATGAAAATCGAATAAAGTCCGAATCACTTGTTAAACTTCTAGACAACGAAAAAAATCAATTCTCCTATATTTTACCAATTAAAGGCGTGCCCGGTAATGCAATAGATTCTGAAGATCTCAATTTTACCGCGAAGCAAAATGGAAATACAATCACCTTTTCTTCTGGGGCTTCTGGTGAGTTTAGTCAAACTTACACACTTAATGATAGCTACGAACTAGATTATGACATTGCCTTTAATGATCCTAAAAACGTCTATAAAAGCAATACACCCGTCAAACTTAATTGGATAAATAATCTTGATAGAATTGAGTTGAACGATTACTTTGAGAGATTCTATTCAACTGTTTACTTTAAAGAAGAAGGGGAAAATTCAGACTATTGTAACTGTAGAAAGTCTGCTACTGAAGAAGCTATTGGCAAGCCTATCGAATGGTTTTCGCACGTCAATCAATTTTTTAATACTAGCTTAATAGCAAATTCAGGCGGCTTCCAAAATGGTACTTTTGAAACACAAGTATTGGAAAGTGATAGTGAAGATCTTAAAATTATAGAGACTCACATTGAAATCCCAGCAACTGCAGTTTCTAATGGTTCGTTTGACATGACCATGTACGCTGGACCTAACGATTTTAATACGCTAAAAGCTTATGATAAAGATCTAGAAATGATTATTCCTTTTGGACGATCTATATTCGGTTCAATTAATAGATGGATTATCAGACCGCTATTTAATTTCTTCGATAATATAGTTGGAAATAAAGGAATTGCAATAATCTTGATGATCTTCTTGATAAAGATGGTTCTTTATCCTCTTACCTATAAAATGCTTAAATCTCAAGCAAAAATGGGTGCTCTAAAACCAGAATTGAAAGGACTTAAGGATAGATATAAAGACGATCCGCAAACACAGCAGGTAGAGACAATGAAAATATATCGTGAATACGGTGTTAGTCCGCTTGGGGGGTGTATGCCTATGCTAGTCCAAATGCCTATTTGGTATGCACTTTTTAGATTTTTCCCTGCATCTATTGGCTTTAGACAAGAGTCGTTCCTTTGGGCGTATGATTTATCTTCTTACGATGATCTTATTAGACTTCCGTTTGAGATGCCTGTGCTTGGAGCTCACCTGAGTTTGTTTACTCTACTTTGGGTAATAACTCAATTAATATATACGTACTATAATACCAAGCATATGGATATGTCTGCAAATCCTGCAATGAAATATGTTCAGTATTTTATGCCGATTATGTTCCTTGCTTTCTTTAATCAATATGCTTCGGGTCTTACGGTTTATATGTTCTTCTCTAACTTATTTAATATCGCACAAACAATTGGTACTAAGAAGTTTGTCTTTAGTGAAGATAAAATAAGACAACAACTCATGGCAAATAAAATCAAGCCGAAGAAGAAGAAGAGTAAGTTTATGCAGAACATTGAGAACGCTGTGAAGCAACAGCAAGAAATGCAGAATAAAAAGAAGAAGTAGATTTTTTTTCTTTGGGCTTTGAGCCCAAAGATGAATATGCATTTTATTGCTCTCGGAACTTATCACAATTTTGCCTGGAAAAGGCGCATTGTAAGGCATAGTCTATCTCTATCCAATAGAAATCTCGATCTACATCGTTAGTCTGATCTATTAGATTAGGGAAATAAGTGAAAAAGGTATTATTGCCAGAATCAAAATCCTTATTCGGAGACCAAAAATTCATATGCTTTGAAACCTCTTTTTTGTCCTGAGTGTGGAGAATATATCTCTTTCGCTGCGCATCTGAAATTCCTGATAAGAGATCTTTTCCATATCCTTGTTTATGATTTCTATCCTTTTCTTCCTCTATAATAAGATAAACATCATAACTGTCCAGTTTTTTAAAATTGATGTTTTCTATGCGATGTTTCCTCACTTCAGCTGGACACAAAGAAATTACACATGTAGGTTGTTTAGGTATTTCAACTTGTCCCGATGCAAGCTCATAAGCAATTACCCCTCCCATGCTATGACCAATAAATGCCACTGGAAGATTAAAAACTTTTTCATAATTCTTCTTTATATCTTCGTAAGCTTTTTCAAGAGAACTCGCTATAAATGTTAAGTCTTGCGTATTAGAACTAGCAACATAAGCTTGGTAGGCTGGATAAATTACAATGAAGTTTTTTCTTAAAACATTTTTTATGAAGTCACCGTAAACTTTGGGATTACTAGCTTGAATAGAATGAATTAATACAATAATTCCTTCATATTCTTCCTCTTCTAACTTTGGATAAAAAATACTATATGAATCTCTTTCCTCAACCTTGTGAACTGCAGAATATGTAAATAAATCCTTAGCTTGCCCTTTTACCATCATGGGAAAAATGATGATTGCAATGGTTAATATGACAAGATTGAATTTTATTTGCATGTAACAGATTGTGAATGAACAACGCCAAAAGTAAAGGATTTTATTATTTAACTCCTTGCTGATTTAATAAATTTTGTTTTTTCTCTTTGGGCTTAAGCCCAAAGAAATAATTGCTTTGTACTGTTAAATGTATTAAAATTGCGTTCTAACTTTTTAATGAACCCTGAGTGAAAAAAGCTAAAATTGGTGTTATCGGTGCAGGAAGCTTTGGAACTACCATTGCTAATTTGATTGCTAAGAATGAAGATGTACTTCTTTATGCAAAATATGAGGATCAAGTAATTAAGATTAATGAATTACATGAGAATAGAGGTTATAAAATCAATGAAAACATCAGAGCTACTGGATCTTTAGAGCTTATCGCTGAGGAATGTGATGTGATTTTTCCCGTTGTTCCTTCTGCGGGTTTCAGAAGCCTAATGCAAGAACTTAGTCCTTTTGTTGGTCCTCGACATATTCTTATTCACTGCACCAAGGGACTCGATGCTGATATAACTACTAATCCTAATTTGGAATTTTTGGCTAAAGAATCTATTCATACCATGAGCGAAGTTATTCGCCAAGAAACAAGTGCTATCAGAATTGGTTGTGTTAGTGGACCAAATCTTTCAACGGAAATCATGGCTGGCCTACCTGCTGCTTCTGTTATTGCTAGTGAATTCGACGAAGTAATTCAGATTGGCCATACCTTACTTTCAAATAATAATTTTTTTGTTTTTGGATCCAAAGAACTTAGAGGGGTAGAATTTGCCGGAGCATATAAAAATATCATTGCCTTGGCTGGAGGGATTCTTCACGGTAAAAAATTAGGTAAAAACATTCAAGCTTTATTAATTACTAGAGGTTTAAGAGAAATGATCCATCTAGGTAAAGCCGTTGGATTACATGAAAGAGCATTTTTAGGAACTGCTGGATTAGGTGATCTAATTGCTACAGCGACCAGTGTCGACAGTAGAAATTTCAAATTTGGGCAAAGTATAGCAGAAGGTAGAGAGGTTAGTGACATATTGAACTCCATGGATGAGGTTGCTGAAGGTGTAAGAACACTAAAGATAGCACACCTTCTCAGTAATTTTTATGATATTAATACACCTATTAATACTGTGCTTTACAAAATAATATATGAAGGTTTTGCTGTAGATACAGCTATAAAATATTTGATGAGCTATCCTTATGCTGCAGATGTAGATTTTCTATCTAAGTAAAGCCTTTACTGAAAAACATCAGAATTTACTAGAAAGATTACTGCAATTATATGGTTCAAATTGTATTACATACCTTTGCACTATGAGTGTATTTTATAATCAACTTATAGAAACGGACAAATTATTTTTCTTAATCGGACCTTGTGCTGTAGAAAATAAAGCAGTATTAGAGGAAGTTGCGAAAGAGCTGGTTCGAATCAAAGAGAAATATAATATTCCTATCGTTTTTAAATCGAGTTTCAAAAAAGCTAATAGAAGCAGAATCGATTCCTTTACTGGAATAGGTGATGAAAAAGCTATTACACTTCTCGCAGAAGTATCAAAAGCTCATAATTTACCCTCTATTACTGACATTCATAGTCCAGAAGATGCTAAATTTGCAGCAAAATACGTAGACATCCTGCAAATTCCAGCTTTTCTCTGTAGACAGACCGATTTACTAGTGGCTGCTGCAAAAACAAATAAAATTATTAACATCAAAAAAGGTCAATTTTTAAGCCCAAAGGCAATGAAATTTGCAGTGAAAAAAATCACAGATTCTGGAAATGATAAAGTACTTCAAACAGAGCGTGGCACTTCATTTGGCTATACAGATCTTGTAGTTGATATGAGAGGAATTCCTGTAATGAAGTCTCACGGTTTTCCTGTTGTCATGGATGTAACACATTCCTTACAGCAGCCAAATCAAGCAAGTGGAATAACAGGTGGGAAGCCTGCTCTAATTGAGACTATAGCAAAATCATCTGTCGCTGCTGGTGCTGATGGTCTGTTCATCGAAACACATCCTAATCCATCTGAAGCTCTTTCTGACGGAGCAAATATGTTACCTCTCGATAAACTTGAAGACCTAATAAAAAAAAGCCTTAAAATCAAAGCTGCACTTTGATGAATTCAGAAATAGTAGAAATAAAAATTGGAGTTGAATTTATCAACGATCAAGCTTATATAGATAAGAAATTAGATCAAGCTAAAAAAGATGATCGAAATTATATAAAATCTATTCTTAAGAGAAAATCGCTTGATTCACGTCAACGAAATATCCTCTTCCTATTAAGATATGAACTGATTTTTGAGCAAGAGAACCAATCAAATATTGATGATATAATTTACCAAAACACCTCCAATTCAAATAAAGAAGCTGTAATAATAGGTGCAGGTCCTGCTGGTTATTTTGCAGCTCTGCAATTATTGAAAGATGGTATTCGACCTATTATTTTTGATCGGGGTAAAGATGTAAGAGAAAGACGAAGAGATTTACGTGCTATTCAACAAGATGGTGTTGTAAACTCGCATTCTAATTATTGCTTTGGAGAGGGTGGTGCTGGGACTTACAGTGATGGCAAACTCTACACGCGTTCTTATAAAAGAGGCAAAATACAAGATGTTCTTAAAACCCTTCACGCGCATGGAGCTCCTGATGATATTCTCTATGATGCACATCCTCATATCGGCTCTAATAAGCTTCCTAAAATTGTCTCAGCCATCAAAGAAACAATAGAAACTTTTGGTGGAAAAATTTACTTTAATTCCTTCATTGTAGATATAGAAATCTCTAATGGAGAAGTCAAGTCTGTTCAACTTGAAAATGGAGACTCTTATCCTTGTTCTCAACTAATTTTAGCCACTGGTCATAGTGCTCGAGATATATTTTATATGCTGCATAAAAAAGCCATTAAACTGGAAGCTAAAGACTATGCTATCGGAATGCGCATCGAACACCCGCAAGAACTTATTGATGAAATGCAATACAAACATGCTCCAAGACATGAAAATTTACCTGCTGCTAGTTATAGATTAGCCACAGAAATTGATTACAAAGGTGTCTTTAGTTTTTGTATGTGCCCTGGAGGTCTTATCGTACCTGCAGCCACTGCTCCTGGTGAAATCGTTGTTAACGGAATGTCACTAAGTAGAAGAGATTCTCCCTTTAGTAACAGTGGTTTTGTTACAGCTGTTGATCATCATGATTTTAAAGAATTTGAAAATAAAGGGATATTTTCTGGTCTTGAATTCCAGAAAAACTTGGAATCAAAACTTTGGAAATACGGAGATGGTTCTCAAAAAGCACCTGCTCAAAACATAATGGACTTCATTGATGGGAAAACAAATACAGCATTGCATGATACTTCATACATTCCTGGAATCTACAATGCTCCTCTTCATGATTTACTTCCTAAGCCTATAGTCAAACGAATTAGTGAAGGGCTGAAGTTGTTCGGTAAAAGGAATAAACAATACCTGACTAAAGAAGCCCAATTCATTGGAATAGAAAGTAGGACAAGTTCACCTATAAGAATTCCACGTGATAAATCATCTGGTCAACATCCTCAGGTTAAAGGACTATTTCCTTGTGGCGAAGGTGCAGGTTTTGCTGGAGGAATCTTGTCAGCTTGCATGGATGGAATATATTGTGCCAGAAATGTGAATGCTAACCTGTAATCTATAGATTTGATTTCCATTTGTTAGTCAGACTTTTTAAATCAAATTCTTTGACTAAAATATATAATTCTATTGCACTCTTTTCTTTATATATGTAATTCAAAAATATGTATGTAATTAACCTAATATGTCGCTGATTTTCAATTCTAAATCAATTTAATTAGCGTACCTTTGCTTTCTAAACTTTGATAAAAATACCCATTTTATTAAACTACTTGCTAGTGCTTTTCAAGGAATTATTACTTTTTAGTAATTGAATTGAAAATCTACCTAATTAACAAATCGACCCAATTTTTCTCTGATGAAAGCTATATTTGATTTATTGGCAAGAGTAATGCTTTCCGCAATTTTCATCTTCGAGGTTTACGATTCTATCTCCTTTTATGGGAAAACCAAAGAAACAATGACCCTTTATGGTTTTACTTGGAATCAAGATTTCTTACTAATTTCCGTAATAGTTTGCCTTATATTAGGAGCTACATTAGTTTTAATAGGTTATTACGCCAACTTAGGTGCTATTTTACTTCTTTGTTATATCATTCCAGTCACACTAATTATCTATTCTTTTTGGAATGATCCTATAGAAGTTAGAAGAATACAATCTATTATGTTTATGAAAAATATTGCTATCATAGGTGGTCTCTTTCTTCTCATGGTAAATGGCGCCGGAAAATATAGTGTGAAAAGATTAATACATGTCTTACGCTTACCGAAATAAGTAATGTAAATGGCTTAAAACAATTTGCATACCTTAATTCTAACTTAACGTGAAAACTTTGGACGTAAGTCCCTTATAAATCAATAGAACTCCCACAATACTTACAATAAGTAGCATCCACATCATGACCTTCTTTACCACAATTCATGCACACTTGTGTTGAAATATCCTCTTTTTTCTTACCTCTAACCATCTCAGAAGAAACAATTCCCGTGGGTACAGCGATCACTGCATAACCCATAATCATCACCACAGCTGCAATGAATTGACCAAATTCTGTAACAGGAGATATATCTCCATATCCTACAGTCGTCATAGTTACAATCGCCCAATAAATAGATCTCGGAATACTATCAAATCCTGAATTTGAACCTCCTTCTACTAAGTACATTATACTCCCCACTATATTCACCATCACAAAAATGAAAAACAAAAAGATGAATATTTTATCTCTACTTGCTTTCAATGCATTGATGATAAAACTTCCTTGATTCATGAAACCAACCATCTTGAATATCCTGAAAACTCTGAGTAATCTCAGAGCTCTAATGATAATTAATGAGTTAGTTCCAACTATGAAAATACTTAAGTAGGTAGGCAAAATTGCAAGTAAATCAATGATTCCATACAGAGAGAAAATATAGTTTTTTGGCTTTAGAGAACAATAAATCCTCAAGATATACTCTACAGTAAAAAAGATAGTCAATATCCATTCCATTGTATAAAGTACATGTCCGTAATTCGAATTTATCGATGGAACACTTTCCAAATTAACGAGTAATATACTTAGTACAATAAATATAAGTAAAGAAATGTCGAATCGCTTTCCTGCTGGCGTGTCCGCCTCGAAAATTATTGTATGTATACTACGTTGTAAAGGTGTTAAACTCCTATTTCTTGCCATAAACGATGATTCGTCTACTGTAAATTTACTTTTTATTGTAGAATTTCAAAACTACAGATGTCTTGATTTCCATTTTCATCTAAAACTAAAAGCCGATGTGTACCTTTTTTTAGAAGCACACTTATCTCGTGAATGTTTTGGGTTGAACCCAAAAAAATATCGTCTAAGTGCCACATTAATTGGGCTTTATCATCTGTATGATGTGCTTTAAGCACAAACTGATTTCGTTCATTTTCGCCCACTCTTGGCTGATATATTTGGATGTTTTTTTCTGGATAAATGATTTTTAATTTTGAATCGTCTCTATTTTGGCATGAGGGATGCCATGGCAATGGTGGTGAATAAAGCTGAGTCTGCTTATAAAAGTATGCAATATGCGTAGGTATATTAAGTTCGGTAGTTTTTTTTATTTCTCCCTCATAACAATTTTTTTGCACTCTGAAAGACTCATTCTCAGTAATGAAAATCTCTCGATGATAATTACATTGTCTTAAAAAGCTGCTGTTTCTCGATAAGTAAGTACTATCTTTTGGGCAAAATTCATTGGCTAACTCGCCTGATAATTTACAGGTTGCCATTTTCACCATATCATCAATTGGCTGCTCAAAACGTCTATGTCCATTAAGTGAATGTATTACCCTGAAAAAAATTGGAGCAGCTGCTTTTGATCCTATTATTCCAGGACGCCCTTCTCCATCACTATTTCCTACCCATATGCCCACTGCATATTTTCCATTAACACCTATTGCCCAGGCATCTTTAAAGCCATTACTAGTCCCAGTCTTCCATGCTATAGGCACATTATGTGAAAATAATTTCCATTCTCCTTCTTCATTAGGACGTTTTAATTCCTTTAATTGCTCAAAAGTTGTCCAAATATTTTCAGCCCGAAAAAGAGCTGGATTTGCTACCAAATCTTTCTCTTTTATCGATGTGTTTTTTTGTATCCTTGACCTATAGATACCTTCCTGATGATAGTAACCATCATTAGCATTATAAGTGTTCAGAATTTTTGCCATACTTGCATACGCATGAGTTAAATCCCAAAGACTACTTTCGGCTCCTCCTAAGATTAATGGTATGCCGTAATAAGAACTAGTTTTATCTATTCCTTTTAACTCTAATGCTTGACATAACAGGCGGAATTTTTCAATTCCGTAGTCCTGCAATAGTTTTGAAAATGGAATGTTTAATGAACGTTGAAGGGCAGTGTTTGCCGCAATTAATCCAGTGTGATCTTTATTATAGTTCTCTGTGGTAAATCCACCTATAGAGAAGGGATAATCTGGTAAAAATGATTTTTCAGTAATTAAACCATCTCCTAATGCCGCGGTATAAAGGAAGGGCTTCAGAATACTTCCAGTACTTCTTTGGGCCTGAACCATATCCGTAAACTCATGATTATCATAACCAGTATTTTTTAAATTCCCCACGTATGCTAATACCGTTTCCTCCTCTATGTCTAGTACTAAAATGGCCATGTTGTCTATAAAGTTTGCCTTTAACTTGTTACCCTCCGTTTCAGCTATTTGAAGGCATTTTTCTTGGATGTTGGCATCAATTGTTGAATGGATTAATGATTGATTTTTCCTTTCTGACGCAAAGTGCATGAAATGAGAAGCTGATTGATTTAACTTAGCTGGTCTTCTCGGAATTTCTTCTAATAGAGCTCCTTCGTAACTTAGCTCATCGATTACTCCATTTTCTAATAATCGTTGCAAAAGTGCATTGCGTTTTTGTTCTAATTTATCTCTATTTCTTTCGGTATGAATTAAGCCTGGACTATTTGGTAACACGGCTAATAAGGAGGCTTCCGCCCAACTAATTTGCTCAGGAGACTTGTTGAAATATCTCCAACAAGCCGCATCGATTCCTATGACATTTCCTCCAAAAGGAGCATGGGACGCATAGAGTTGTAATATATCCCTTTTACTGTGTTTGATTTCTAAGCGTGTTGCTAAGATGATTTCTAGAACTTTATTCCATACGGATCGCTTTGGATTTCGTTGGTGTAAACGAATGGTTTGCATGCTAATTGTCGAACCTCCACTTACAATACGTTTATGCTTTACATTTAGTCGAGTTGCTCTTAAAAGTGCTTTTAAATCGAAGCCAATATGTCTATAGAATCGCTTATCTTCAAAAACCAAAAGGGCTTTTTTATATTTATCTGGCAATTCAGCAGATGGTTTGAAATGCCATTGTTCTTCAGCTGAAATGGATGCCGCAATTAACTTTCCATTTTTATCAAATACAACCTTAGAATAGTGATCCTGTGGAAAAAGAGGATTCCATAACATAGCACAATACCATATCAACCCCATTAATGTTAGACCAAACATTAGATATTTCAATAGTTTTTTGAATCGTTTCATAAAAATGTATTGTAAAAATGAAACTATTTCAAGAAACCCTATTCAAATTCGCATGAATCCGTAAATATTTTAAATAGAATCACTGGAAATAGGATTCTTCAGAAGGAGTTGAGATTTAAACGCAAAAATATAGAAAATGATTGTAGAATAACAGATCTAAAATTGCTACTAAAGATTATTCTAGTATAGGAATTGTTTAAGTTTTTCACTATTCAATATAAAATCAATTATGAAAATTGTATATATTGTAT
>CAZSKA010000083.1:0-13834 GCA_964607315.1 uncultured Saprospiraceae bacterium
GTGGAATTCTTGATAGTACCATGATCATGTTATTCATAGGAATTGTTATTCACCAATTTATATTTCACTTACCAATAAGTTGCATCCTCTGATTTCAGCAGCATCTACCCTACCTAATAATTCAAAATTTCCATTAGGATAAACAAAACCTAAATCTTGTGTTTCTACAAAACTGCAGCTATCTATATTTATCAGATCTATTAGATTAATTATCCCCGACTTTCCAGCTGGCATAGTTCTAAAAGGATCAGTAATTTCTTTAATTAAAACTTTCATTGTCGGAGCGGGTTCAAAAACTCCTTCTCCTTTGGAATAAGCCTGAGAAAGTAATTCGGTCATTCCATATTCACTATGTATTCTAGGAACACTAAATGCTTTTTTCAAATTTTCATGAAAAGCTTTTTTCGGCATTTCTTTCCCTCTTCCTTTCATTCCACCTGTCTCCATAACCACTACATCTTTCAAATTAGGATTTAATTCGGCAAGCGATTGGAGCGCAAAACTAACGCCTAATAATAACACCTTTCCTTTGCCACATCTGTGAATTAATTTCACCATGTCCTCAAATTCGTCAAGAAAAAATCCACTCTCTTTGTAATCTGAATTATTAATAAAATAATGTGCCATTGCAATTAAGGAAGAATCTCCTCTTTCTATGTATCCTGGAAGTAATGCAAGAATTAACCAATCTTCCAATTTACCATAAAAGTGCTCAAAAGTTCGCTTGGCATTATCAAAATACAATTGAGTATCATAGACAAAATGCTTACTTTGGATAGAACCAGTGGTTGCACTACTCCTATAAATTGCTTTTTCATTAAAATTGCCCGTAACTACTTTATGTGTCTTAAAAAATGATACTGGAAGGAATGGAATTTCTTCAATATTTTTGGGGCAAAAACCCTCTCCTTTTAAGGTTTCACAAAAAGATCTATACACAGAATTATGTTCTAATTGATAGTCAAATACTTCTAAGGCAAGCTCATCAAATTCAGATTCTCTGTATTTTTTTATCCTTTCAATTAAAATTTCTCTTCTATTCACGGTAACAAAAGTATAAATTTTACGTTTTTTACAGTATAATGAAGTCAATTTACATTTATTCTATTTTTTCGCTTATCCTTTTTATGGGTATACAATCGTGTATTACTCCTCCTAATTTACCGGATACACCTGAAATAACTTACACAGGAATGTCAAAAATGGAATTGGATCAAGGTGCATTAAACCAAGATAGTTTATTCATATTTTTCAGTTTCACTGATGGTAATGGAGACATTGGACTCGATCCTTCAGACAGAGGAACTGAAAATTTTGATTTAATTGTAATTGATACAAGAACTGGAAATATACAGGATCGTTTTTTCCTACCTTTTGTGCCGCCTAAAGGAGCTGCAAATGGAATCATTGGCAATGCTGAAGTACTTATATTAAGCACATGCTGTCTATATGATGATGGCACACCTGCGTGCGAAATCAACCCAAATCAAAACACTGATTCTGTGATTTTTGAAGTATATATTATGGACAGGGAAGGCAATGAAAGCAATAGAATTACCACTCCACCTATTACTTTAAATTGTATCTAAAGCATTTTTTGCAGCTGCTACTGTTTTTTTGCTATTTCCAAGAAATGATTTACCATTAATAATTACAACAGGTCTTTTCAAAAAGGTATATTCACCCAAAATATGCTCTTTCCATTGTGCTTCATTTAATTCCATATTATTCAAACCTTGCGCTCTATATTTCATTGCTCTTTTGTTGAATAATGCTTCATAAGATCCATGCTCTTCCTTTAATTGATCAAGATCAGCTTCATTAATATGATTTGATTTGATATCAATTAATTCGAATTGTTCAGCGCCTAGCTCTTTAATAATTCTTTGACAAGTATTGCATGAACTTAAATGGTATATTTTATTCTTAGACATATATAATTTAATTATTTTGTGGGCTCGTAGGCCCAAAGAGGCTTTTGTTTAGTAATCACTTTATTTTAACGAGGTGCTAAACGGAATGTTTAGAACATTTTTATTTTAGCAAGATAAACGCAAAATAGTATTGCATTATGAGTAAAAAAATCAGCCCATCTGAATTAATATTGAATGATAGAGGAGCAATCTACCACTTGGATTTAAGACCAGAAGAAATAGGTGATTACATTATTACTGTAGGTGATCCTCAAAGAGTAAAGAAAGTAAGTCAATACTTTGACAATGTTCTGATAAAAAAGAAAAAAAGAGAATTCAAAACACATACAGGATTATTAAATGGCAAAAAGATAAGTGTGATAAGCACGGGCATTGGCACAGATAATATCGATATTGTTTTGAATGAACTTGATGCATTAGTCAATATTGATCTAGAAACACGTAAAGTAAAAAAAGAGAAAAAGTCACTTAAATTTATTCGAATTGGAACTTCAGGCGCTCTTCAAAAGAACATTGATGTAGATTCTTTTGTGGTGAATACAGCTGCAATTGGTATTGATGGCTTAGGTTGTTTTTATGGAAAACATAGCAAAAAACTAAATCAAGCTATTCCTTCTAGGCTTTTAGATTTATATAGCGCGAAAGCAGATAAAAACCTTTTAGATACCATTGGCCATAGAATGATGAAAGGTGTAGCTATTACAGCCGGAGGATTTTACGCTCCGCAGGGAAGATCACTTAGATTTCCAATAAATCACGATAAATTTTTAAGTGAATTAAAAGCTCATAAAATTGATGGGATTCCTGTTACAAATATGGAAATGGAAACAGCTGGAATTTACTTATTAAGTAATTTATTAGGTCATCAAGCCATTTCTTGCAATGCTATATTAGCCAATAGAATAGCAGGGAAATTCAGTAAATACCCTAGTGAAACTGTAGATAAATTAATTCGAACAGTTATTCAAGAAATAAGATTTTCGGAGGACTAGAAATACTAATATATCAAAAAAAAGATTCACTGTGAAGTTCGTCTTATTTTCCTGCTGCATTCTTGTGATCAGCTAAGAACTTAGCTAAACCTATATCAGTTAAAGGATGTTTTAATAAGCCCAAAATTGCTTTAAGAGGACAAGTTACAACATCTGCACCAGACTTAGCCGATTCAACAATATGAAGCGGATTTCTAATAGAAGCTGCTAAAATTTCTGTATCGAAAAACTGCACTGAATAGATTTCAGCTATTTCTCTGATTAATGTCATACCATCCCAGCTAATATCATCTATTCTACCTATGAAAGGAGATACATATGTTGCACCAGCTTTAGCAGCTAAAATTGCTTGACCTGGAGAGAATACTAATGTACAGTTGGTTCTTATTCCTTGCTCAGTGAAATGCGAGATTGCTTTTATTCCGTCTTTTATCATAGGAACTTTCACAACTATATTTTCAGCGATTCCAGCAAGTCTCTTACCCTCTTCAACCATTTCTTTGAAGTTCGTAGAAATAACTTCAGCACTTACATCCCCAGTTGTTACTTTACAGATTTTTGCATAATGATCAACTACGTTTTTATCACCAGAAATACCTTCTTTAGCCATTAATGATGGATTAGTTGTTACACCGTCCAATATTCCTAATTCGTGTGCTTCTTTGATTTGATCTAAGTTAGCTGTATCTATAAAAAACTTCATGAAAATAATTTTTAAAATAAAAAGAGGAAACTCGCCGAGCGCTCAACCTCCTACCCTTGCTGCATTTCTGCCCTGGGGGAATTCAGAGGGAGCTGCACGCAAGCTCCTCAGCTGCAAAGGTAAAAGAAATAAGAAGATATCCAATTTTGTAGTCTTAAAAATGTTATATATTTATCAAAAAAATAGTTATGAAAGAAGAGCTAGAAAGGAAGGTAAAAGCACATATGAGAAAAAAGAAAGCTTTTTATACTGTAGCTATAATATTTATTAGTGCTAGCCTTTTTCTTTTCCTTCTAAGTACTAAACTTCATACTAGTGTTGCATTTTGGATTAATCTACCTTCTCTTGCACTTTTCATGGTACTTGCAATCACTTATATAAGCATGTTTGGTTTCCGTAAAATGGAAGACGCATTATATGATGAAGAAGAGGAAATAGAAATAGCTGTAGCTAAACTATATGAGTTCAAAACTAGAGGGATGGAAGAAAGACTAGACCTTGATGAACAAGAGAAGCTAGAATTAATAGAACTTGAAAAAATAAAAGAAAAAGTCTTAAAATCTTAATGATTTAGTTTGACTTTTCTATAAAATCCATTGAAGCTGAATTGATACAATATCTTAATCCAGTAGGTTTAGGGCCATCAGAGAAAACATGTCCTTGATGTCCACCGCATCTAGCACATTCTACTTCTGTCCTATTCCAACCGTGTTTATTATCTACTTTCTCTTCTATAACTTCAGGAGAAATTGGCTCATAAAAACTCGGCCAGCCTGTCCCACTAGTAAATTTAGTATCACTTGTGAAAAGAGGTAATTGACAACCTCTACAAACAAATACACCTTCTCTTTTCTCTTTCCATAAGTCACCTGTAAATGCTCGTTCTGTTCCTTCCTGTCTTAGAATATAAAATTCATTATCGTCTAAATCAGCTTTCCATTCTGCATCAGTCTTTTCTATTTTCATGATTTTATCTGGAACTCCTAATGCACTTTTGTCCATCATTTTATCTGACATTTCTTTCTTGTCCATCATCTTATCTTTCATTTCCGACTTACTTTCTTTCATACCAGAATCTGATGAAACAGGATTAGACTTAGGTGATGTATTACAGGCAAAAAATAAAATGCTCAATAAGGTTATATATAGATAATTTGTCATTGCTAGTTATTTGTTATAGTTAGTTATTGTAATCCTAAACACAAGGATTATAAAAAAGATTTATTCCTCCCCTCTTAATCGCTTATCTTGTCGTTGAGCCAACTCTACAACAAATCGCATAAGATTCACAATGGAAAGAAAAACAAGATAGCCTAGGGAAAATACAAACAAAATCCATTTGATACTTCCTGCATTTTCTAATGATACTCCTGATATTAAATAAGCAAGTCCACCACCAATTGCTAAAAGGCCCACAAAAGCGAAAATACTATTGCGCCAATAATTTAGTAAAACTTTAGCTTGAAGGCTAAAAACACAATTCACTAAAGCAAAAAACAACACACATGATGCCATGATTTCCCATGCTGTATTAGGACTTAACTGCTGTTGTTCCTCAGTCATACTCAATTGTATGATTGCTGTAAGAACAAGCATTAAGACAAGAATCATAGCTAGTTGAAATACGGGCTTTGATAAGTTGTTTTTAAAAAAATCCTTCATATTCATTTACATAGAGTCAGTTCATCATGTATTGACTTAGTTAGTTAACATTATTTCCGTTAACTGGTTGTGCGTATAAGTCATATTCCTCCGCATCAACTATTTCACAAGTTACGAAATCTCCTATTCTAACAAAATACTTGCTCGCATCAATAAGTACTTCATTATCAACTTCTACTGAATCATAAGCTGTTCTTCCTACGAAATACTGTCCTTCTTTTCTATCAACTAGTACTTTTAACACTTGCCCTATTTTCTCTTGATTAAGCTCAAAACTAATCTCTCGTTGGATTTCCATCAATCGATTAGATCGTGCTACTTTTACTTCGTCTGGAACATCATCAACTAAATCATGCGCACTTGTATTTTCTTCATGAGAATATCTAAATACACCTAGTCTTTCAAACCGCATTTTCTCTACAAAATCACATAGCTCTTGAAATTCTTCTTCCGTTTCACCTGGGAATCCCACAAGCATCGTTGTACGAATAGCAACATCTTTTACTTTTGATCGTATTTCTTCAATTAACTCTGTAGTTTCTTTTACGGTAATTTGCCTTTTCATTCGACTTAACACTGTATCAGAGGCATGCTGAAGAGGAATATCTAGGTAATTATTTATATGTGGTAAATCAGCTATTGCATCAATAACATCGCGTGGGAATTTTGAAGGATATGCGTAATGAAGACGAATCCATTCAAGCCCTTCTACATCATTTAAAGCTTTTAAAAGATCAGCAAGAGCGCGTTTTTTATAGATATCTAGACCATAGTAAGTAAGTTCCTGGGCAATAAGCATGACTTCTTTAACGCCTATTTTTACAAGATTCTGAGCTTCTTTTACCAGGTTTTCTATTGTTTTTGAAACGTGACCTCCACGCATCAATGGAATAGCACAGAAGCTACATTTCCTATTACAGCCTTCACTAATTTTCATGTAGGCATAATGTCTAGGTGTGGAGATATCTCGTTCGCCGATTAGCTCGTGCCTATAATCTGCTTCTAATGTAGCCATAAGCCCAGGTAATTCCATTGTCCCGAAATATGCGTCAACTTCAGGAATCTCTTTTTCTAGGTCGTCCTTGTACCGTTGGCTAAGACAACCAGTGACATAGAGTTTCTCAATGTTACCTTCTTTCTTTTCTTCGGCATATGCGAGAATGGTGTTTATTGATTCTTCTTTTGCCAAATCAATAAATCCACAGGTATTCACTATAATAATATCAGCTAATTCATTACTATTGTGACTTACGTCAAACTCATTATGATTAAGCTGAGTTATTATATTTTCTGAATCTACAAGATTTTTTGAGCAACCTAGAGTTACCACATTTACGGAATCTTGTTCAATTTTTTTTGTTTTCAAAATACTAAGATATTTGCCACAAAGTTATATAAACTGAAACAACTCTATTATGCGAATTTTACTATTTAGTTTTATTCTACTTATTTCTTCTTCTCGGGCTTACGCCCAAATAGGAATTAGTGGGCAATTTTTAAGCTATCCATTAACAAATGAAGAAGAGCTGTATCAAACAAATTTTTATGATGCTAGCTTCGGTTTCGCTATAGATTATTGGGCAAGGCTTAAGAATTACAGGTGGGAAACCGTACCTACTTTTTCAGCAAATTTTGCACCATCTGTAATTTCACCTAGAACATCTCCTGGAGTTGAACTTTCCATGTGGGCTGCGAAATTTCATGTCAAAAATAACATTTATCTATTTGATTTTGTGGATGATTGTGATTGTCCCACTTTTAGTAAAGACGGAGGTTGGTTTCAAAAATCTTTCTTCCTTCAAGTTTCTCCTGGAGTCGCATTTCATAGAATTTCTGCTAAGCATGAAACTACTCCTGCTAATATAACACCCATAGATGTCAATGACAATAGATGGCAAGGTGAATTAGGCTTAGGTGCTGGTTTCGATTTAGGAATTTCAGATTTAGTAACACTTAGTCCGTATTTTAACTATGTTTTTACAACAAGAACCTCTGCTGACCTAATTCCAGGATTAACAACTGATGAAAGATTTAGTACTAATCATTTCTTAGTCGGAATACGACTAGGTTTAAGACCTGACTATGCAAGACCTTCATCTAGAAGAAGACGAGCTTTAGGCTATTAAATAAAATCCATGAAGACTTTAAAAAAGATTTTACTATTTATAGTTGTAGCTCTAGCTGCAGTGTTAACTTTCTTCTCATTCCCTGAATTGATTCATAAAAATAAAGGAGAATCTATTTCACTCGGAAAGGTAAACAAAGGCAAATTAGATAATCCTTATCTCTTCCCTTTCCGAGGTAAAAACTTTAGATATTTCAGCTTCATCAGTTATTATCTTATGGATAATGCCTACGTTAATTCCAAAGTTTACCATACAGTTCTTGATGCTTATGAGCAATTAGGTAAAAGCCATCCAAATGAGAAATTCTGGATAATGGAATGTTCAGATAAAAAAGGTGGAAAATTAAAATTACATAGAACCCACCAAAATGGCTTAAGTATTGATTTCATGTCACCTAAGAAAGGCCAAGGATTAAAATACAATGGATTAGGTCTTCGACATTATTTATTAGACTTTGATGAAAATGGAAAGCTACTAAGAAATAAATCTGTAGAGATAAATTTCGAATTAATGGCACAACATATTTTGGCTTTACAGAAAGCAGGAAAGAAATATGGTGTTCGAGTAAAAAAAGTCATACTTAAAATAAACCTAAAAGATGATCTATGGAAAACACCTTCAGGTAAAAAGCTTAAAGCAAGTAACATTTATTTTGCACAATCATTAGAAAAAAATGTTGATGACATGCATGATGATCATTATCATATAGATTTTGAAATCCTTAAATAAATACATTCCGCTAGCTCAACACTTAGCACAAAACAATCGAATTAAATCCAAATAAATAAGATTTTAAAAATGAGGTAAAACTCAATTGAATAATTATTTCTATATTTGTACATATTACGAAAATTTATAATATATAAATTCCATGTTCCGATCGATTTTACTAGCACTATTCCTCATTTCTTCCCTTTGGGCGGAAGCCCACACTTTAAAAGCTCCATATCAACATACAGCTACTGTAAAAGAAGGAGAAGGCGTATTTTCATTATTAAGAAGATTTAGCGTAAACACAGCTTGTAATCAAAATGAATTTTATCGACTTAACAAGTTAGACAAGGACGACCACATCATTGCTGGAAAGGAATATGTTTTGCCGATTACGATCTTCACCTATGACGGTCAATCGATAAGAACAACAATCAAAAAAACGGAATGGGAACGTGCCGTTAAAATCAAAGAATACAATGAAAAAATCCTTGCTAAAGGAACAAGAAAAACACATTATGCCGATAGTAAAATACTGTGGGTTCCATATCACTTAATGGAATGTTACACGGTTGATGAAGTTAATGATGAGAAGAATAACCTCAGCAGTGTAAGTACTGATATAACTCCTATCAAACAAGAAGACGTAACTAAAAAATCAGATTTAAAAGTTTATAAGATTTATAATTTATTTGGTGACGATTATAAAGAATTCGAAGTTGTTGATCAATCACTAAAAGGAAAGGTTTATTATATAGTTGCTGGACACGGCGGACCGGATCCAGGAGCAATGTGTACGAACTTAGAACATGATTTATGTGAAGATGAATATGCTTATGATGTGTCTTTGCGTTTAGCAAGAAATTTAATGCAACATGGAGCACAAGTAGAAATCATCATTCAAGATAAAAATGATGGGATAAGAGATGGTCTTTATTTACCATGTGACAGAGATGAAAAATGTAACAACAAAACGATTCCATTGAATCAAAAAAAGCGATTGGCTCAAAGAGTGAATCACATTAATAGCTTATATGCAAAGTATAAGAAACAAGGATTCAAAGAACAAGTTGTAGTAGTTTTACATGTTGATGCAGCGAGCACTGGAACAAGGAAAGATGTGTTCTTTTATCATCATAAGAATAGTAAAACAGGAAAGCGAATTGCTTGGAACATTCATAATACATTCAAATCTAAATATGAGAAATTTCAGAAAGGACGTGGATATAAAGGGACTGTATCAAGCAGAGGATTATATTTAGTGAACTACACACACCCTCCTACTGTTTTCATAGAACTAGCAAACATTCAAAATCCAGCTGATCAAAAAAGAATTTTATTAAAATCAAACAGACAAGCTTTAGCTAATTGGTTGTTTGAAGGTTTAATTGCAAACTAAAAATTGAAGCTATGGGTCGTATTCAAAGAATAGCACTTATTTTATTTTTCCCACTTTCTATATTCTACCTACTTTATTTAGTGGTAAAAAATGACAGATTTACCCCTAAAGACTCGATTTAACGGCTTCTAGAATATCATGTTCTATGTTTTCGGTGGAATCTTTTCTGAATTCTTTACCCGTAATTTTTTCGTAGAGTTCTATATACCTATTCGTTATTTCATCTACAAATTGTGATGGCATTTCAGGCATAATATCATTCTCTTTTCCTTGGAATCCGTGAGTCATTAGCCATTCGCGAACGAACTCTTTTGATAACTGTCTTTGTTTTTCATTATTCTTCTGACGCGCCTCATATCCTTCCAGTATATAATATCTGGAACTATCAGGTGTATGTATTTCATCAATCAGAATAATTTCTCCATTATAAATACCAAATTCGTATTTAGTATCCACTAAAATAAGTCCTCTTTCATTAGCCATTTTACTACCTAATGCAAACAATGCTCGAGTATACTCCTGAAGTTTATCCCACATTTCTGACGTAACAATTCCACGTTCTAATATCTCTTCAGCACTAATATCTTCATCATGTCCTTCTTCAGCTTTAGTTGCTGGTGTTATTATAGGTGTTGGAAATGCATCAGCTTCTTTCATACCATCTGGCATTTCTATGCCACAAAGTGACCGAAGTCCTGCTTTATATGTTCTCCAAGAATGACCTGCTAAATATCCTCTGATAACCATTTCTAATTTAATCGGCTCACAAGCTTTCCCTATGGCTACATTTGGATGTGGTACATGTTCTAACCAGTTAGGAACGATGTCTTTAGAGGCATTTAAGAAATGTTCAGCTACACCTGTAAGCACTTGTCCTTTGTAAGGAATGGCCTTAGGTAAAATATGATCAAAAGCAGAAATTCGATCTGAAGCCACCAAAATAATCTTCTCACCTATGGTATAAACATCTCTAACTTTTCCATTATAGATCTTTTGTTCAGGATGAAAATCAAACTTAGAATGATGTAATGCTTTGCTCATATTTTAATTTTTAAAAAGCAAATGTAATTAATCCTTGGCGTATCTGTGTTCAGGATCGCTAGCAAGAATAATTTTTTCGTTTAATTTATCGGATTCTACTTTCCCATCTCGTAGTCGAATTACTCTATGAGCATGTTGAGAAATGTCTGGTTCATGGGTAACAAGAATCACAGTATTACCAGCATTATGGATTTTTTCAAAGATTTCCATAATCTCTATAGATGTTTTAGTATCAAGATTTCCAGTTGGTTCATCTGCTAAAATTATGGCTGGATTATTTACTAAAGCTCGAGCGATTGCTACTCTTTGTCTTTGTCCACCTGAAAGTTCATTGGGCTTATGATCCATACGGTCTTCTAGATTTACTTTAGTTAAAGCTTCTTCCGCTTTCTCTTCTCTAACTCGTTTTGATATCCCAGAATAGATGAGAGGAAGTGCTACATTCTCCAATGCGGTCATTCGAGGCAGCAAATTAAATGTCTGAAATACAAAACCAATCATTTTATTACGAACTGCGGCTAATTCATCGTCATACATTTCACTTACATCATTATCATTAAGGATATAAGAACCTTTTGTGGGAGAATCTAGGCATCCTAACAAATTCATCAAGGTAGATTTACCAGAGCCAGATGGACCCATCAAAGCAACATATTCATTTTTTTTAATCGTAATAGAAACATCTTGCAAAGCTCTTACGGTTTGATTACCTACAAAATAGGTTTTATAGAGGTTTATTGTTTCTATAACTTTATTATTCATGTGAATTTTTGTTTATTTTTTTTGGGCTTTAAGCCCAAAGCTAAAATATATATAGTTTATATCAAGCAAAGATTTTTTTAGATAGATGGTCGATTTCACAGGTTCAAAGATGTAAAGAATGTCATTTTTTATACATTTGGGATGTGAAAGATAAAAAAGATATAAAACATATTGCGATAGCTGGTAATATAGGTGCAGGTAAAACTACACTTACAAGTCTACTTGGAAAGCATTATGGATGGGATATGCAATTTGAAGATGCAACGACAAATCCATATTTAAGTGACTTTTATAATGACATGAAACGTTGGTCATTCAACCTTCAAATTTATTTTTTAAATAGTCGATATCAACAAGTTCTTTCTATACGTAATGGCAATAAGACTGTTATTCAAGATCGGACAATCTATGAGGACGCTTATATTTTTGCACCGAATCTCCATGACATGGGATTAATGGAAGCCAGAGATTTCAATAATTATTTTGATCTATTCAAAACTATGTCTTCCCAAGTAAGCGCTCCGGATCTAATGATTTATCTACAAGCAGATATTTCCACCTTAGTTTCTCATATTCAAAACAGAGGAAGAGAATATGAAGGTAGTATGAGTCTAGATTATCTAAAGAGTTTGAACACTCGATATGAAAAATGGATCCAAGGTTATACAGAAGGAAAATTATTAATTATAAATACGAAAGATTTAGACTTTCAAAATGTTCCTGAAGACTTTGGGAAAATAATTAATCTCATCGATAGTGAATTATACGGACTTTTCTAACAATCCTACTATTTCTGCCATTTACGATAAAGTAAATTCACATAATGCTACTTTATTAGTTGTCAGTAAAAGACGAAGTAATGCAGATATCAAAAAGATCTATGATATGGGTTTTATGGAAATGGGTGAAAATAGAGTTCAAGATTTATTAGAAAAAAAAGACAAGCTACCAGCTGATATTAATTGGCACATTATAGGTGGCTTACAACGGAATAAAGTAAAATACATCGCTGATTTTATTTATAAAATTCATTCTGTAGATAGTATAAAACTAGCTGTTGAAATTAATAAGCAAGCTGCAAAACACGACAGAAAAATCCCAGTACTTCTCCAGTTCAAAGTTGCAGAAGAAGAAAGTAAACAAGGTTTCTCTCCATCGAGTAAAGATGCTGTTATCAAGGAAATACTAGAGCAAAAGCTAGACCACATTGAAATTAATGGCATCATGGGCATGGCATCTTTTACAGATGACAAAGATCAAGTAAAACAAGAATTCAATGTTCTAAAATCTATCTTTGACTCCATAAAATCCTCATACTCAGAAGCACTCCCCCATTTCAAGGAATTGTCAATGGGAATGTCTGGTGATTATGAGTTAGCATTAGAATGTGGAAGTACGATGGTGAGATTAGGGAGTGTGATATTTAATGATCTTTAATAAGAGATAGATTTGTTGTATGGAATATTATGTAAATAGACCTAGAGCATTTGGAAGCATTGAAGAATGGGATGAAGTAGATACAAGTACATAAGATTAATTCACCTCTTAAAATTTCTATTAATGTCTGAACTCTGGGAATCTGTATATAAATCTAATGCTGTGATGTGGGGCGAAGAATCTTGTGACAACGCAATAGATGTACTTAAGTTATTCCAGAAAAACAATACTAAAAATGTTTTAATTCCAGGTTTTGGATATGGTAGAAATGCAAAATTGTTCTATGAAAATGGAATTTCCGTAACTGGCATTGAAATATCGAAAACAGCTATAGAAAGGGCTAGAAAATATTTTAAAGATGATGTAATCATTCATCATGGTTCCATTATTAATATGCCATTTGACAGCAATAAATACGAATCTATCTATTGTTATTCAACAATTCACTTGTTGGACTTAGATGAAAGATTGAAATTTATTGAAGATTGTTTCGAACAATTAAAACCAAATGGATTAATGGTTTTTACGGCTATTTCTATTAATGACAAAAGATATGGTGAAGGCAAAGAAGTAGGTGAACATACATATAAATCTTCAAACGGATTAACACTCTATTTCTACAATGAACAATCAATAAAAAAAGATTTTGCTAGTTATAATATAATTGACTTGAGTCAGATAAAAGAACCTAAACAAAACCCAGATGAAATACATTGGATGGTAGTGTGTAGAAAATAGATTTATAGTTTATAATATACTTATAATCCATTCTATTCATTTCAGCATTTTGTACAGTTTATTTTTCACCATATCGCCACATTGAAAGTCTTTTTGAATTCAAACTGATCAGATTAATATTCAAAATATTTCCCGAATTCAATTATGGCAGATTGTAATAGTTATCTTTATCCTTATTAAATTAAGAAGAAACATCTAAAAATCATGGATATTAAGAAACCAATTCCTCCATTCAACATTGAAACTGCAAAGCAAAAAATACAAGCTGCCGAGGATGCTTGGAATAGTAAGGATCCTGAGAAAATAGCACTTGCTTATACAGTGGATAG
>CAZSKA010000084.1:0-13751 GCA_964607315.1 uncultured Saprospiraceae bacterium
AAGGCCAACACACCAAACACTGGCACTATGTAAATTAACGTTTCCTTCATTTTGTAATTTTGATTTTTAAGTAAGTTAAATTTTTTGTTTCGGACAAAATTACAATAATTATCTTTTCAAACAAGCACTAATTTATTTTCCCAAATATATACTGTCACTGATTTACAATGCTATGCATAAATAATGTAATATTGCTTGATAAAATACTTATTCTTAAGATGCGCTCTTATCTCTTTTACTACCTCCTATTCCTCTCCTTTATATGGAGCTGTTCCTCAACTAAAGAAATTGTTTTTGATGGATCAGAATTCGAAGAAACTTTGCTTGACACACTTGTTGTAAGAGCAAGTAAACCATCAGCTTCAGAAACTTTTGAACCTGTCATTTACAATGAAGAAGCTTCTAAAAACTTTGACATCATTCATATGGATCTGGAAATAGAGCCTATATGGGAAACCGAAACAATTATTTCCACAGCAGTAATAAAAATCAAGCCTTACTTCTACCCTATCCGTGAGATTTCACTTGACGCTACCCGAATGAAAATAAATGACGTCTTATTAAATAATAAATCAATTTCATTTGAATATGATGGCAGAGAAATGAAAATCCCATTGGATCGAACATATACCAAAGACGAGTCTTTTACGCTTCATATAGATTATACAGCAAGACCATCTCTAGGTTATGTTCCCGGTTATTTGAGCAATGATTTAGGTTTTTATTTTCGAGAACCTTCCGTTGACACCCCTGAAAAGCCCTTTCAAGTATGGACCCAAGGCGAGACAGAATACAACTCCAGCTGGTTTCCAACTAGAGATAAGCCGAATGAACGTTTCACCCATAACATAAGCATTATCGTTCATGATTCGCTGAAAACTTTGTCGAATGGAATTTTATCGAAATCTGAAAAGCTGAAGAATAATAGGAGAAAGGATATGTGGGTAATGGACAAAGAACATGCACCTTATTTAGCCATGGTGGCAGCAGGTGATTTTGCAGTAGTGGAAGATTCATGGCAAAATATTCCACTACAGTATTATGTATATCCTGAGTATGAGGCTTACGCCCAAAATATTTTTAATCATACCCCGGAGATGCTTTCGTACTTTTCCGAAATCACTGGTGTTTCATTTCCATGGCAGAAGTATTCTCAGATCGTGGTAGAAGACTTTGTTGCTGGTGCAATGGAGAATACCACCGCTGTTACTTTTGGGAAGTTTGTTCAAAAAACAGATGAACAATTAATTGACAATCACAATGATGAAATAGTGGCACATGAATTATTTCATCATTGGTTTGGTGATTATGTAACATGTGAATCTTGGGCAAACTTGACATTAAATGAAGGATTTGCAAATTATAGTGAATATCTATGGACTGCGCATAAATATGGTGAAGATGCTGCACATAATAAACGTATGTCCGAATGGTCTAATTATATTCGTCAAGCACGTCAGCGTGGTGTTCATCCTTTAATTCATTATGCTTATTCCAATAAAGAATTAATGTTTGATGCACATAGCTATAATAAAGGAGGACTTACCTTGCATTATCTCCGACATGTAATAGGCGACGAAGCCTTTTTTGCTGGTATGAATCAATATTTAGTCGACAATGCGGGAACGAATGTGGAGATTGACGAATTGAGATTAGCATATGAAAAAGTGACAGGACTCGACTTGAATCCATTCTTTGATCAATGGTATTTAGATGCGGGGCATCCTGATTTTGAAATCGCTTATACTTATAATACTGACACACTTCATATTCAGGTTAGTCAGATTCAAGATCCTAAGTCTTCAAGACCTGTTTACAGTATGCCACTAGAATGGGAGATTCACATGAATGATGGAACAGTCCGCCAAGAAAGACTTTTTATCAAAGAAAGAAAAGAGCGCTTTACGCTTTTGGGGTTAAACCCCAAAAATATAAAATGGATAAACTTCGATCCTCATCATGTATTCATAGGAGAATACCTAGAAAACAGGGATTCAAGCCAATATATAATAGAGTACTGGAATGGAGATCAATATGATAAACGAGAGGCTTTAGACATACTAGGTAGCATCAAAATTTCAAGTGCTTTTTATAGAGAAATACTGGCAAGTGAATCAAATTACTTGAATCATCTAATAGCATTATATCGATATAAATTCACTGTAGCAGATAAAGATCTAGTCATGCAATTATTAGCGAATCCGCAGCATGTGACACTTACGAGTGAATTACTTAAGCTGTATCAAAAGCAGCCAGAATTAGTTGACATTCCTGTCCTTTTAGACTTGATGGAAAATCAAAAATCCATGGCTGTAATTAATAGAACGATGTTTCTACTTTATCAACATGCAAGAGATGATTTCAAAAAGTATTACAAGATATACAGCGAAAAGCAGATTCCTTCTTTTACGCTTGCCATGCATCAAGCATTTTTATTAGATGATAACATCGAATATGTAGGTGATATATGGGATGCTGCTAGCCAGCTGGAGTTAGATGATTTCAGAGAAGTTATATCTGATTTGTTAGATTATTTACGAACAGGTGAAGAAGCAAAAATGAAGGTAATCTTTGATGAATTAAGTCCATATTTAAGGACAGAGAAGGTAATTGCTTGGAGAAAAAATGTAGTGAAAGAAAACTTCCAAAACATGTATAGCAGTTTGCTTGATGAGCAAATAAAAATGAAATTGGATAGGGAAGTAGAGAAATATGGTTTAGTTCAAATATTGAATTAAAACCAAGAAATGGATGATAAGATTATCTAATCATCATTCTATAACCTTTGAGCAACCATGAATTTTCTGCTGAGATAAATTTGTCAAGCATTCCATCAGCTTTTTTGGCAAAGGTGGAAAGTTCAGACATGGTAGCATCAAAATTCTTAGCTTCTTCTTCGTTTTCATCAATGTCAGATGTTTCTATACTAGACAGTTTAGACAGAATATCTAACAAAGGAAGCAATTCATTTTCTTTTCTCTTTCTGACGATTTTCGTGAACGCCTTCCACATATCTTTTTCTGCAACGAAAAATTCTTTTCGTTCGCCTTCTACAGACTTGCCTTCTATCAACCCCCAGTTGATAAGGCACTTCAAGTTCATATTCACGTTTCCTATGGAAATATCAAGTTTTTCCTTGATCTTAGATGCACATAAAGCTTCATTAGAAACTAACATAAGAGCATGCATGTGAGCCATTGTTTTACTTATACCCCATTTCGGACCAAGTACACCCCACGCATCTATAAATTCTTGTTTCTTTTCTTCTAAAGTCATGCTAATTAACTTAACGTCAAAAAGAACGCAGAATTATGAAAGTTGTTTAAAACGAGTAGATTTTTTTTTAAAAATCATCTAAATCGATGTCGTCAAAGAGGTCTTCCTCTATGTCATCTTCTTCGTACGATTGTCGGATTTTATTATAGACTTCACAATCAATTTCGACATCCATTTCCTCGGGGCGTTCGAATGTTGCATTAGGATCAAATCCTGTAGAAGGGTCATTTTCTAGGCTTTTGATAAAGTCCACAAATACTGGTCTTGCCATTACACCACCTTGACCATTTGCTAATGTTCTGAATCGAATCCACGGATCTTCACCTCCTACCCAAGTACCAACTACAAGGTTAGGCGTTATTCCCATAAACCAGCCGTCAACATAATCATTCGTTGTTCCAGTTTTTCCGCCAATTTCAACATTCAACTGTGGTGCAATAAATGATGCTGCATTCCTTAACATGCTTACCATAACATAATTAAAATCTTCTGGCAATGCTTTGGATTGTTCAGGCACAGCTGAGTATATCACTTTTCCATCTTTATCCTCTATTCTAGTCACAAAAACTGGTTTGTTGTGTAATCCTTTATTGGCGAATGTTGAATATGCAGAGGTCATATCGTATAATGACAACTCTGGTGTTCCAAGAGCAATAGAAGGATACGGAGGGATTTTCTCTTTGGGGACACCCATATTTTCTGCGAGATTACGAACAGGTTCTACATTACCTAATTCCTTCATCAGATATACTGAAACACTATTTTTCGACTTCTTTAATCCTTCGTATAAGGACATCGGTTTTTTAGAAAATTTATTATCCGAATTCGCAGGCTCCCACTTCTTTGTTAGTTTAAAGTTAGGGTCGTTTGCTTTGATGCTATACTGTATATCTTCCACTTCCCAACAAGGAGAAATTCCATTCATAAAAATCGCTGTGGAATACACGAAAGGTTTGAATGTAGAGCCAACTTGACGATTGCTGTTAATATGGTCGTATTGAAATACCTGGTGATTTATACCACCGACCCATGCTTTCACATGACCAGTAGATGGTTCTACTGCTAACATCCCACTTTGCATCTGTCTTCTATGCCATTTGATACTATCTAATGGAGTCATCGTTTTTGTTACAAGATCGTTCGTCTCAATATCAAAAACTTGTAACTTTTTCTTTGTTGAAAATGCCTTTTTTACACTTTTCTGCATTTTCGACCATTGGGCCTTAAATTCTTTATAATGACTCGATTTTATAATCTCTAGATAGGTGTTTAACTGATTCTTTGATATGTACTTTTTTGATAATAAAGAATTCAGATAAGTCTGATCCTTCTCTTGTTTAATCATCCGATAAATATCAGCATCGAGGAATCTTGAATCAGGAATGTCTGCAGTTATTCTTGCAATCACTTTAGACATGTATTTATCCTTAATACCTGCATAAAGTTGAGTCTGACGAATCAAGTTATTCAATGATTCTTTACGGATATTTTTCTGGTTATCATCTGCATCATAGGTCCATGGGTCTTTACCTTCCCATACTCTATTATATCTTTTTTGAACATTTTTTATGTTTTCTCTAACTGCAGATTCGGCATGATTTTGATACTTACTATCGATGGTTGTATAGATTTTCAATCCGTCTGTGTACACATTATATGGAGTTCCATCAGGTTTACTATATTCTTCTTGTCTTAGCAAATTCTTTACCCATTTTGTCAACTCACTTCTGAAATATGGAGCTAAACCTTTACTATCTTCTTGTCTAGAGAATTTCGTCATATCCATATCTTTTTCTCTAAGCTCATTATATTCTTCAGTAGAAATAAAATCACTTCTAACCATTTGCTTAAGAACAACTTCTCTTCTTAATTTCGCATTCTCTGGGCGATTAATCGGATTGTAAATACCCGGGTTTTTTAGCATGCCTACTAATACTGCAGCTTCTTCTATATTAAGTCTTGACTGCGGTTTTCCAAAGTATGTTTGAGCTGCTGCTCCTACTCCGTCAGAGTCATTTAGATAGTCGAATTTATTGAGATACATGGCAATGATTTCATCTTTCGTGTATCTTTTTTCTATGCGTGTCGCAATGATCCATTCTTTGAATTTTTGTAAAACACGTGGAAAGAAACTCTTTGCTTTTTCATGAAAAAGTAACCTAGCTAATTGCTGTGTAATAGTTGATGCGCCTCCTTTTTTTCCCATATAAACGACCGCACGCAAAGAACCTTTATAGTCAATTCCATTATGATTATAAAAACGTTCATCTTCAGTTGCAACTAATGCATTAATCAAATGCGGATTCAATTCATCAGGCTCTATCCAATCTCTGTTTTTTCTGAAGTATCTACCTAATTCTTTATTATCAGAAGTATATATTTTTGTTGCATATTCAAAAGTAGGATTCTCTAGTTGAGTCGTTTCTGGTAAGTCAGAAAAACTAAGTGTGATAAAGAATAAAATTGAAAAAATTATACCTCCTACTAAAGACCACCACATAAAACGGATCAGCTTTCGTACGATAGGAGCAACAGAATTAGTTTTTTCTGTTTTCTTTTTTGAACTAGCGGATTTTGGAGAAGTATCTTTTGACATATATTAAATATTTTTATAATATGATAAACTATCTAATACATCTTCTTCGGAAATTTCAGTTGCAGGAATGGCATTACCTACACCATTAATTAACGCAGCGAAGATCTTCTTATTTTGATTTTTCTTATCTTTTTTCATGTGTTCTATGATGCGTGTGCCATTATTTACAGCATCGCTTTTATAAAAGATAGATTTTAAAGTTTTATTTATCTCGTTCATCAAATCCTCAGGAAGGAAACCTTTTCTAAAAGATAAATAGTTTTCGCAAATCATCCCTACATAAATCGCTTCACCATGTAATAATGGTTTTTCAGAATTCCAGCTTTCCGTTTCAACTGCATGACCTATTGTATGACCGTAATTCAGAATCTTTCTTAAGTTTCCTTCATAGGGATCTTTTTCTACAACATCCATCTTCACCTGTATAGATCGATAGAGTATTTCATCAGTAATTTTTGGGGGCTTGGGCCCAAAGTTTAGAGCGATTAAGTCTTCGTATAGGGCTTTATCTGCAATGAGCCCATGTTTTACCATTTCTGCAGATCCACTTCTAATTTCATGTGCTGGAAGTGTATCCAGCATTTCTCTATCTATAATCACTAGTTGAGGGTTATTAAAAACTCCAACTATATTTTTAACCATATTAAAATCAACACCGAGTTTTCCGCCTACACTACTATCTACTTGTGAAAGTAAAGTGGTAGGAATTTGCACAAAATCAATTCCTCTCATAAATGTAGAAGCACAAAAACCGCCCATATCACCAATTACTCCACCTCCCAGATTTATTATCAAAGCTTTCCTATCTGCGTTTTTGATTAAAAGCTGTTCATATATGTTTTGACAAGTATCTAAATTCTTATGATTTTCTCCTGATGGAATTTCTATGATATGATATGAATATTCAGCTAAGTAATCTTCTATTTTAGGAAAACAATACTTGTTGGTATTTTCATCGACTAAGACAAAAATTTGAGTATATGAGTTCTTTGATAAGAAATCAGCTAAAAACTTTGGGCTTGACCCAAAACATATAGAATAATCATGACACTTAAGTTTCATCAGCTATATGTTTAATCAAAGAAAATGCTTGCGCTTTATCAGAAAAAAGTGGTTTTACTTGTTTCCAAGTTACGGCAAACATATCGGAATTTCTATAGGCTTGCAGTGCATCATTTGACTCCCACTTACTCAAAGTGTAAAGCACCATATTATCTGACTCATCGTTCATCAATTCAACAGATTCACATCCTTCAAATGCCTGAATAAACTTCTGCTTCTTATAGAAAATTTCTATAAAACTGCGTATTGTTTCAGGAGAAAATTTCATACGAACTACACGATGTAACATAAGCTTTATTTATAAAAATCTATATGAATAGTTTCATCTTTTTTCAATGCTAAAAGACTACTAGCTTTACCTAAATTGATTGCAATTTCGAGATATCCTGAGGTATTAAACATGCATAAAACTTCACCAACTGGAACATCGCTGTAAGAATGTGAAATTCTATTCACAGGACTTCCAGGATTATAGTAAATACTAAATTCTCTTCCTTTTCCAGTTTTGTTAAACAAGTCTCTAGTTACATTGACAATTACATTTTCATAATGGTCAATGTGAATAATAGTAGCACGTATACTATTTTCGGAAACGACAGGTTGTACGGTAAATCCCTTTGCAAGTGGAGTACCATGATGAGCAAATTCATCCATAGGGATTTTATTCTCTATTGCTCTGGCAAATGAAGCGATAGCTGAAAATGCTTCCATTTTAAGCAAACTTTTATACGGAATGGAGAATACTTCCCTTTCCTGTAAATCAGGAAAAATCAAGGTAAAAAGTCCATTGTTTGGTCCTATAAAATAATGCCCATTTCTATTAAAACAGATCATCTCATTTCTAGCAGAATAATACAAATTAATTGCTCCTACATGACAGGTAAACTGTGGAAAATAAGCGAAACTATTTTTAAGAATAAAGGCAGCTTGAACAATATCGAAATGATTGACATTATGAGAAACATCAACAATTCTTGTACTAGTCGTAGCTCCAGCAATAGAAGCCTTTAGTATAGCCGAATAATAATCGGTATTTCCGAAATCACTTGTAAGCGTTATAATGGACACAACTGTCTATTTTTGTTTGCATAAAGGCAAAAATCACAGGAATTATTTCACATTTGTAGCGTTTAAACCTTGCGAAGAACTGTGTTTTTTCAAAGCAAACGAAATCATTTTTGGTTTGGATTGTTAATTAAACACAGTTTGCCTACACAAAAAAATGCAATTTTCTGTAGTTTGGCAAACTTTCTGAGCAATATATTATAAATAATTTTAATTTTAAAAAACTTATAAATCAAGGAGATACATAATTTGAGTGAAATAATTCTAACAATCACCGATGTCGATCCAGTTGACTTACAAGGTGAAAATAATTCTAAGCTAAATCTAGTTAAAGAAGCTTATCCCGAGATAAAAATCACTTCTCGAGGAATGAACATCAAGTTGAGTGGTGAAAAAAAATACACCCAAAAAGCTAAAGCTGACATAGAGGCTATGATTCGCGTTATTAAAAACAACGGAGAATTGACTACACAATTAATCAAAGATATATTGCAAGGAGGAAACCCGCATAAAACCTTATTAGGCAATGGCAGTAATAATGCAGCTATAGTTTATGGCAGAAACGGAAAACCTATTAAGGCAAAAACTGTCAATCAAAAAAGGTTGGTAGACACAGCTGTTAAAAATGATATTGTATTTGCTATAGGTCCAGCTGGAACTGGGAAAACATATACTGCAGTGGCATTGGCTACGCGTGCATTAAAAGAACGAATCGTAAAGAAGATTATCTTGACTCGACCAGCTGTAGAAGCGGGTGAAAGTCTAGGTTTTCTTCCTGGTGACTTAAAAGACAAAGTTGATCCATATTTACGCCCTCTGTATGATGCATTAGACGACATGTTTCCTAAGGAAAAATTGGACTTTTTCATGTCTACTCGTGTCATAGAAGTTGCGCCATTAGCCTACATGAGAGGTAGAACATTGGATAATGCATTTGTGATATTGGACGAGGCACAGAATACGACATCATCTCAACTGAAGATGTTTTTAACGAGATTAGGTCCTAGTGCGAAGTGTATAATTACAGGTGATTTATCACAGATAGATTTACCGCGTAATCAAAAAAGTGGTCTAATTACAGCACTGGATTTACTAGATGGCATAGAAGGTATAGGTAGAGTAAATCTATCAGCAGAAGATGTTGTGCGACACCGACTTGTTAAAGCAATTATTAGAGCATACGATGCAGAGTCAGAAAGAAAGAAGAAAGAATGGGAGGAGAAGAAACAAAGAGAAGAGAAGAAAAAGGAGAATGACTAGTGTTTGTCTTGGTACTTCGGCTAACATCAAAAAATGCGAGGTGCTTGATAAGTTGCACTGATATTTTTATAAAAAAATCACTAAAACTATTACATCAATAAATCAAAAACATCTTTAATGAATGCTAGAATAAAAAAGATTACCGAAGCCCTTAGAGGTACTATAGAATTAGATGGTTCTAAGAGTATTTCAAATCGCTTATTGATTATTCAGGCTTTATGTCAAGATGAATTCCAAATTAACAGATTAGCTGGAGCTGATGACACGGTTATACTTCAGAGGGTATTACAAGAAAATACTGATGTTTATGATGTACATCATGCAGGAACTAGTTATCGATTCTTGACTTCATTTCTATGTTTACAAGAAGGAAGTCACCTATTAACAGGAAGTGATCGCATGAAGGAACGTCCTATAGGACCATTAGTAGATGCATTAAGAAAACTGGGTGCTAAAATAGAGTATACTGAGAATGAAGGTTATCCTCCATTAAAAATAGATAAAGCTGAGTGGAAGCAGTTAGATTCTCCACTTGAGATAGATGCATCTATAAGTAGTCAATTTATTTCGTCCCTATTACTAATTGCACCAAAACTTCCCAATGGTCTAGAACTGAAATTAGTTGGAGATTTAGTGTCGAGACCTTATTTAGAAATGACACTGGAGTTGATGCGAGAATTTGGGATTGATTATTCATGGGACGGAGATATTATTTCTATAACTCAACAAGAATATGTGGGCAAGGATTATGATGTAGAAGCTGACTGGTCTGCTGCAAGTTATTATTTTGTATTAGTTTCACTAGTTGCGGGATCAAAGGTCCATCTTCAGGGATTAAAGAAGGAGTCTATTCAGGGAGACAGCGAGATAGTGGGAATGATGTTAAGCTTAGGCGTGAAGGCGAGGTGGGAAAATGAAGAATGGATATTGGAGCATTCGGAAGAACGGACGGATAATTACGAGTACAATTTCATTTTACAACCCGACTTGGCGCAGTCGATCGCGGTGTGTGTTGGAGCTCATGGTATAAATGGTCTTTTCTCAGGATTGCAGACTTTGAAGGTGAAAGAAACGGATCGGATTACTGCATTAAAGAATGAACTTCAAAAGGTGCAAGTTTATCTGAGTCTGCTCCCAAATAAGTTTTCGAAAAAGTCTATAGAAGAAATGTACTTACAAGCCGGTAAGGCAGTTAGCGAAGAAACACCAGTTTTTGCGACCTATAAGGACCACAGAATGGCAATGAGTTTTGCTTGTTTAGCCGCAATGATGGATGTAGAAATTGAAAATCCTATGGTAGTAAGTAAGAGTTATCCAAAATTTTATGAAGATCTAAAGAGTTTAGGAATAGAAGTGGCAATGCTTAAACCCTAAAGAAGCATACTTTTTATGTACACAATTTCATAGTAAAGAATCTAAGTAAAAGCTTAATTTTCCAAATTGAAGTTTTTAAATTATTTTTGGTTAAAATTTATCACTATGAATTATTCAATATCATTGATTCTTCTCTTTTTTTGCTTTTCATATATTCTTCCAGCTCAAGATTATCAAGTCAACGATGTAGCAATGGACCAATATAGAGGAGTTTTCCAATTAGAATCAAATGGTTTTGCTGCCATTTATTTGAAATCTGGAAAATGGGTTGTGGAAACATTGGACAATGAATTAAGCGTTATATCAAAAAAGGAAATTGACATAAATGAAGATCATTCCCAAACTGTAGCAAAGGTCTTTTCTAACGAATCATCATTTTATGTCTTATTAAGTCATGGAAAAGAAAATCATGAAATTTACGCATTCGACACAACTGGTGAATTAACTGCTAGTAGACAAATAAAAAAAGAAATACTCAGCATCTATCCTACAGAAACTGGGTACTTTATAGTTCAGTCGAATGGATTTAGTTCAAGAGATTCTGATATTGTATCATTTTCAGATAATAATTTATCTCAAAAGTGGGAAAAGGAATTTAGGCAGAAGTTCAAGATGGTTGACATTTATTCTAGACACACTAATGACAGTTCATTTTCCTCTAGATCTTTTACAGATATGGGAAAGTGCTTAAATGGTATTTTAGCTTGGACTAGTTATGGTAGACCTGGCATATCTGAAACCATTACGGCTATAAACTCTGAAGGAGAAATCTTAATAGAACATGATATAAAAGAGATTGCAAAAGCCCTTATTTATTATGTAGACAAAGATTTTTTATATGTTAATTATGATACGTATAAATCGAAATTAGTAATCTTTAAATTTGATCAAACTATCTTAAAAAAATTAAACTACAAAGGGAAAACTGAAGGTGAAATTACTTTAATAGAAGATCATAATATCTATTCTATAGGAAATTTTAGTTCAGCTCATACTTTTATTGACTTTCACAAAGAGAATGAAACATTCTACGCTTTAGGTTTTAACAACGAGACTTTTGAAATAAGGTCAATCGATTCCTCTATTAAATCCACAGAATCAAATTCTATTTCGAGAAAAGAAAACACAATATCAGATGCTACTTTTGCATTAAGTTCAAATGCAATAACTTTTAAAATAATGATGAATGCTTACTCTTTTTATCATTTTGACGAAGAAAGCAAAGAATTTGTTTTCGCATATCTTTACTACCAAGAAGAAGATGAAATTTCCAAAGTTAGTCCTCAATTCTCTAGTAAAGAAACTGATAAAAGTCTAGAAAGTAAGAACTATATAGAAAATAAAAATCTCATCAATAAATTAAATGTAAGATGGTATGAATTATACAAACTCAATGAATCAGATGCCGTATTTTCATATTATAATAAACAGAATAAATCTATAGATTTTGACAAAATCAAGTACAATTAAAACTTGATATTTAAATCAAAATTTTATGAAGATCGAAGAGTTTAGGAATGGAAGTGGCAATGTAGATAATGTGAATGGTCTCCGCATAATGGATGGGAATGAGGCGAGGAAAGAGTCTCCCGACGTCGAAGAAGGTATAGTATCCTAATTTAACTCCAGTTGTAAATTTGTTTTCAATTATTTACTTTTGATGAAAATCTATATCATGAATAACTTAAAATATCTAATCGTATTTTTTTCTTTTTTGCTATCTATCACCAACCTACATTCGCAAGATTATAAAGTTGAAGATGTAAAGACCAAAGACTTTGGTGGTGTCTTCGAACTGGAATCAGTAGGTTTTGCAATAGTTTATGCAAAATCAGGTTCATGGATGGTGGAGATTATAGATAAAGATCTGAACTTATTAGCAAAAAATGATTTAGGCGTTACCAAATCTCTTCTAAATGTAGTAAAGGTATTTTCTAATGAATCATCTTTTTGTGTACTTGTAAGTACTAGAGTGTCACAGCATACACTTTTATCATTTGATAACTCTGGTAATAGAACAGGAAAAATAGAAATAGAAAAAGAGCTTTTAAATATCTATCCTAGTGAAGATGGATACTTTATTGTAAAATCGAATGGATCTAGTTCAAAGTCTACTGACATTGTCTCATACGCAGATAACAAATTAGTTCAAAAATGGGAAAAGGAATTTTCTCAAAAATTTATGACACCTAATATTTACTATGCTAATTTAGATCAAACATCCATAAATGATGGCAACTTAATGAATAATGGATCATCAACAAACGGTATCTTAGGATGGACAACACCTAATCTTAATGGAACAACAAAATCAATTTCTATTGTAAATAGTCAAGGACAAATATTGCTTAATACTGAATGTCAAGAAAATGAAGCATATAAATTCATTCACTTTGACGCCGAAGAGATTACCTTACAAAAGATTTCTTTTTCTGGAAAAGGATTCAAAAGAAAACTAGATAAATCTTTCATAACTAAATATGATTTAGAAGGAAATCTTATTGAAGAAATAGACACAAAAATGTTGGATGAAAACACTTTCAAAAGAGATTTTTTCTTTTTACAATATCAATATGTTAAAAATGATTTTTTTCAAACTATAAATTCTAGTTATAGTACTTTTGAAGTTCAGAAGTTAAATTTAAAAACTAATGAAATTCAGAAATTTACAGCCCCAAGAAAGAAAAACAAATTTCAATCAAGTCTCTCTAACTCCGCTTTAGGTATTGCAGAACAAATAAGTTTAAATCAATATTCATTTATTCATAATGATATGGAAAAAGATGAATTTATATTTGGATACCTACATTATAATCAATTAGGTTTTCAAAATAGCATATCTATTGAATTTACTAGCACTTCAGACGTTTTCTCTGTAGCTAAAACAAATCAAATAGATTTAGGAAATTTAAAATCAGCTATTAAAGTTAAATGGCTTGATTTATTTAAAATTAATGATACTCTTGCTTTGCTTTCTTACTATAATAAAAAAGAGAAGTCCATTATTCTCAATAAAATTCAATACAACTAAAATCATCTTTGTTATTTATTTATTCCCATTTGACAACCAACACTTTAAGGATCTTTGTCGTTAAAGTAATAAGATAAATATTTATAT
>CAZSKA010000085.1:0-13743 GCA_964607315.1 uncultured Saprospiraceae bacterium
AAATAGACACAGAACTATTTCTAAGCGTTTGTTTATCAATGTCTTAATTAACTTATGGTGGCTTTAACATATATATTTGTTTGAAACTTATATTTATGAAATTAGGTCTGTATTTTAGTGACGTTGATTAAAATACTAAATTTGCTTCGCTACAATAAATTAATTAAATGTTGAACAATGCGTTTAACTAAGTAAATTAAAACACAGAGATTATGAAATTAAGATTTTTATCAATTGCTCTATTCATGTTAGGGCTAATGACAACAACTCTACATGCACAACGTGTAGCAGTAGTGGATGTAAATGCTTTACTTTCCGAGTTACCTGAATACAAGACTGCTCAATCAGAGTTAGACAAAGTTTCTTCCAAGTGGAGACAGGAGATTTCTATTGAATTAGATAAGGTAAAGAGTTTGTATAATAAATACCAAGCGGAACAGGTATTACTTAGTGATGAAATAAGAGCACAAAGAGAGCAGGAGATAGTTGACAAGGAAGCATCTGTGATGGAAATGCAAAAATTACGATTTGGACCTGAAGGAGATTTGTTCAAACGAAGACAAGAATTAGTAAAACCTGTTCAAGATAAGGTTATAGCTGCAATAGAGGATTTTGCTGATGATAGAGGCTATGATTTGATTCTTGATAAAGGAGGAAGTGCAGGTATTCTTTTCTTGAGTGAAGAATTAGATAAGACAGAAGATGTACGTAAACGTTTAAATTAACTACCTTTGCGTCCTTATTCAAGATAATAATAATATATTTAGAGAAAGATTAAATTTAAAATTGATGAAACTACTTAATTCAATATTACTAGTATGTCTATTTTCTGCAATGGCAGTTAGTGCAATAGGACAGAAAATAGGATATGTAAATGTTCAGTTAGTAATGGCTGAAATGCCAGAAGTAAAAGAAGCAAATAGTAATTTAGAAACTTACAATGCGCAGCTTTCTAAGAGAGCAGAGCAAATGTATCAATCGCTTCAGACAAAAGCTGTGGCACTACAACAAAAAAGTGATAATGGAGAAATATCTCCTAAGCAGTTTGAAATTGAAAGAGCTTCTCTTGCTCAGGAAGAGCAAAAGTTAGTGGAATTTCAAAGTAAGTCACAAAATGATATAGCTGTAAAGCAAAATGAGTTATTGAATCCTATTTTGAAAAAAGTGCAGGATGCAATAGATGCGATAGCTGCTGAAGAAAGTTACACTTATGTTTTTGACAGTAGTCAGGGCATGATATTATATGCAGATGAAACTGCAGACGTAACTCAAAAAGTAAAAGTGAAATTAGGAATGTAATTCATTCAAGATATACTTTTAAAGCCGGTTCATTTTTGAGTCGGCTTTTTTTATTTCTAGTATAAACATAAGTCGATATGCCTTTTTTATCTGATTCTTCAAAAAATATTCCTTCCTCACCTATAAGGAAATTAGTTCCTTTTTCGGATGCTGCTAAAAGTAAAGGGATAAAAGTCTATCATTTGAACATTGGTCAGCCCGATATAAAAACGCCTAAGCAGGTTATAGATCGGATTAAAAATCTAGAAAGAGAAATCATAGAATATTCTCCTTCTAGAGGAATGACTTCATATAGAAAAGGATTGGTTCATTATTATAAGCAATTTCAGATTAGGCTTAAGGAGGAGGAAATAATGGTAACAACAGGTTGTTCAGAGGCAATACCTTTTGCTATTCAAAGTTGTTTTAATCCCGGCGATGAACTTATCATACCTGAACCATTTTACGCTAATTATAATTGTTTTTCAAGTGCCTCAGGAGTAAGGATAGTGCCGCTTACGTCTAAAATAGAAGATGGCTTTGCTTTACCAGCTATTTCAGAAATAGAGAAGAAGATTACAGATAAAACAAAAGGTATATTCATTTGTAATCCGAATAATCCAACAGGTTATGTTTATTCTAAATCCGAACTAGAACAGTTAGGAGAGATTGTCTTAAAGCATGATCTTTTTTTATTGGCAGATGAGGTGTATAAAGAGTTTAATTATAGTAGCACTCCGTTTTACTCTATACTTAATTTAAAGGGACTAGAGCAGCATGTTGTAGTTATTGATTCTATTTCAAAAAGATATAGTATGTGTGGTGCTAGAGTAGGTAGTTTAGTTACTCGAAATAAGGAGGTAATGGATGCAGTATTTAAATATGCAGATGCACGTCTTTGTCCACCAACATTAGGTCAAATTGCTGCAGAAGCTGCTCTTGATACACCAGCTTCTTATTTTGAAAATGTGCTTGCTGAATATGTGAAAAGAAGAGACATTGTTGTTGATCGTATCAACGAGATAGATGGCGCATATTGTACGAGCCCTCAAGGTGCATTTTATGTGATTGCAAGGTTGCCAATTGATGATTCAGATAAATTCTGTAGATGGTTGTTAGAGGAGTTTGAACAAGACAAAGAAACACTTATGTTAGCGCCGGCAACAGGGTTTTATGCGAGTCCAGATTTAGGGAAGGATGAAGTAAGAATAGCTTATGTGCTTAATAGAGTAGATCTCGAAAAAGCAATGAATTGTCTGAAGATAGCCTTAGAGATTTATGAAAGTAAAAATTAAGGAGCTGTAAGTTTTTTATTTTTTCGTCTTACAAAAACAATAATTGCACCAGACAAAAAGAAGAAAGGACCTACCTTGTCTGCTTCTAATAAGTCATTTACAATAAGAATTGCCAATATAGTGATTAGGCTAATAAATGCAGCAGCAACTATAAATTTATGATAAGGGTCTGTAGATGCATGATAAGCTTTCTCCGCTTCATATAATAGGAAAAAACAGAGCGTTAGAAATATTATTGCTCCAGGAATTCCTTGTTCAACAGGAATCATCAAATAATAGCAATGAATCCCGCTTTTTTCAGGGTTTCCACTCACATAAGTTTCGAAGCTATTGACCGTTTTGTTTTTATAATATGGATAAAAATTATTTGGTCCATAGCCAACAATCGGTCTTTCATAGACCATTCTGGCGCCAGCAATCCAGCGATAGACTCTTTCCATGGTTGAAATATCCTCACCTTTTGCAGTTGCTTCTAATAGATTGTCAAAATCTCCGTGAGAAACGGTTTTTTCAAAATTAGGTGCATAATCCATGAAACGATTGTTTTGGACCATGTAGTTTACGAAGAGAAGACCTCCAAGAATAGATGCAATAAAAGCAAACCTTGTAAGTTTCATTTTGAGTACCAAGAAAGCTCCAAGCCCTATAACTACAGATGCCATAGCAGCTCTAGTAAACGAAAAGTAAATTGCAATAAGAATGAAGATATTTAAGGCTATAATAGCTATTTTATAGATTGTGTTTTTTCTATTTATCCAACCAACAAACCATAAGTATGGTAAGGTAATAGAAAGTAAACAAGCATAGTTTACATGATTTCTATAAATAGGCTGAACAGCAAGTTCTATGGTGGTATATTCCATGCCTAAGGTATAATGTTTAACCATTACATACAATGCTCCTAAAGCAACAAAAGATACTAAAGTAGTTAGCATTATGTTCAGTTGCTTTTTGTTTTTTATGAATAGAAAAAAGGCAAAATAAAAGGGTATAACATACCATATTTTAGCAAGGAAAAATTTTATGCTTACTACTTGATCTTCACCAGTTATACTTGTTATACCTATCCAAAGAACATGTAAAATGATGAGAACGGTAATAGGGTTTTTAAGAGGAATGATGATGTCTTTAGGCTTATAGAGTAATAAAACAAAATAAGTTGCTGTTAAGAATATCATTATGGGTTCAGATGGAAAATCTAAACCAATTCCGCCAGGTAGAAGTAATTCAGTACTTATAGCTAAGAGCCCTATTAATAAATAATAGAAAAGCCTTAAATCGACAATAGAAATATATAATCCTATTAGTAATAAAGGAATTAAAGCTGGGATAATAGAGTATGAGATAACTGCTAATAAAAGGCTTATTATAGTTATCAGGCTAAAGCCCAAAAGTTCTCTTGAACTATTTCCTATTTTGAAGGATAAGCTAGGCATTTTTAGAAATCTCCTTCCAATCTATTTGTTTATAGAAACTCAAAAGAATTATTGCAAAGCAAAGAAAAAAGAATGATGCTACACATGTGGCTGCAACTAGAATACTTCTTTTGGGTCTTGATTTTCTTGTAGGTTTTTTTGCAAACTCTACTACATGTATACCATTAAAATCATTTTCGAAAGCAGCTTTAAGAAGTTTAAATCTTTCTTTGTCTATACCTAATTGATCACTCGCTTCTGTCTGTTGTTTTTCAAGAGAAACAACATTTGCTAGACCAGCATTATAATTTGTAGCTTGTTTTTTAATACTACTTAATTGTTGTCCTAAGGCCTTTTCTCTAATGCTTAAGATTTTTACACTATCCGCGTTGACTCCTTGATAAGATACTTTTCTGGATTTGATGCTTACTAAATCCGATTGGATTTGAGTTAAAAGAGTAGCTATAACTTCACCTTGTGATTTGGTGTCATAGATAGAGTACTTGTTTCTTAATGAATCCAGCTCCTTATTAAGAATAATGATTTTTTCTTCCTTTAAAGCAATATTTGCTTCAGAGGTTTTCAAAAGTTTCGCTTGGCTATCTTTAATTAAATCTTGTGCTTTAGAATTTACATAATCTCTAGCATAGTTCGTCATGTCTCTACTAAGAATAGGGTTTTCTTTACATTCTATTGCAATTCGAAGAGCATCGTATTTAGTTTTTTCAATTGTGAGGGCTTTTTTTAATTTTTTCTGAACGTTATAGTTAGCGTATTTTGATTCGGGATCGATTTTATAATGTTCAAAGAGAGAAAAGTGATCGATCATTTTTACAAGTAATTCACCTGATCTTGCCAAACTCAATAATCTATCAATATCTTCGCTTTGGCCGTAATAATCTCTCTTTGTTTCACTAATTCCCATAGGTGAGGGTTTAGCAAGATCTGGAGATGCCGCGTAGAAAATAGTTTCAGCCTCGTAGTAATTAGGGAGTAAAAGGGATAAACCTGCTGCTGCTAAAGTGGTAATAATAGTTAAGCCTACAATAAGAAATCTCTTTTTATATAGAGCCCCAACGATTCCTAATAGATTCTCTTTGGTTTCCATTTAATTGGTCTTGTTTAGTTCAGTTTGTTTTAGCTGATTACTTTTGAAAAGTCAATTTCGATTGAAGTAACGATTTGAAATTTTTAAATTTTATCAGCCTTAAAGTAAACGCTAATCCTAGCGATATAAGTATTCCAATTCCTATATTTAAATAAAACGGCAAAGGTGAATACTCTTTAGTTAATATGGTAATTATAATGACGATAAAAATAAAAATGATAAATAGAAACGCATGTTTTATAGGTAGCTTCATGGAGAACACCTTTAACACGAGGTAATATTGAATAATTGTCATTACAGTTTGCGTAATAAAAGTTGCAATAGCTGCACCTTGTGCACCAAATTTATTGATGAGGAAGAAATTAAGTGTAATATTAAATACGACCCCTAGGATTGCAATTTTATTTAGTTCTTTTAACCTTCCATCTGCAGTCATTAATGAGCCACTTATATAGGCCAAAGACATAGGTATTATAGCTAAAATTAAGTAGCTGAAGACAATTTTATAGGTCTCGGAGTAATCATCGGGATAGAAGGATTGCATGATTTCTTTAGAATAGAAAATCAAAAATATTCCAATAATAGTTATGCCTAAAAGAAGCAGACGAAAGGAAGAATTAAAAAGAGCATGGATTTTTTCATTCTTGGAAAACAAATATGAAAACATGGGTAATAACAGAACAGCGAACAGATAGCTAAAGCTATTAAGAGCGTCAAACAAACGAAATGCTGCGGCATAAATTCCAGCAGAGTATGAATTATCATTAACAAGCAAGTCAAGCATATAAGTATCAATCCTCGTATAGATAGTCATGAAAAACACAAGCCAAGCATAAGGCAAACTGGCTTTGAGTATTTTAAGAAATTCCTTTAGTTCTACTTTGGGCATAAGCCCAATCTTAAACTTTGCGATGAAAAAGTATATGGAAACACAAGAGATAGATAATGCAAGAAATTGACCAATTACAAAATCAATAATATTAATTTCTCTACCTAATACACCTAGATATATCATAGAACAAAGAATAATAATCATCAAAGATTTGTCCAAAATAGAAAAGAAGCTATCCCAGCGATATTTCCCTATACCCGAGATATTACTTCTTAGAAACATGATCATAGACATCATAAGTAGATTTGCAACGACCCATGGAAAAATTTTCCAGGCAGTTGTTCCGTAGTTTGAGACGGAAACTACAATGAAGACGAAGGCTACATAGACCAGGGCAAGAACTAGTTTCAAACCAAGTATAGAAGGGAATCTATCTCTTAATTTTTCTCTATTAGAAGAAATATAAGTAGTGTTGTAATTAAGCAGTCCTGGATCAGCTATCAGTTGAAAGATATAGCAAATGGAAAATAAGCTAGCATAGATCCCATATTGAGATGGGCCAACAATATTATTGACTTTAACCTCTACCCAAAGCAGATAAACTGGTTTAATTAGGAGATTGGCTAAAGCCAGAAAAATAATATTTATTAAGAATTCTTTTCGCATGTACTTTCAGAAACACACTTCAATGGGACCTTGTTATAAAAAGGAGATGAAAAAATAAAAAAAGGCCATAACATAATAATATATCACGGCCTTCATTCGGTAATCAGATTGAGTAATGCTCTGTTAACCTACTTCTCCTTCATAGTAATTTATAATGGAAAGTATTTCTTTATCAAATTTTAATTGTGGGTCTATTTCGAAAAGTGCATTATGCATTTCAAAACTTTCCATCAATACTTCATCAAGTATTTGTAAGGCTTGTTTTTTGTCTCCTAAGAAATTTATACAAGCTGCTCTTGCGTACAAGAGAGTAGGATCAAAAGACTCTTCTTCCGCTTCATCAAGAAGTTCAAGAGCTTCATTGTATTTTTTTGACTTTATCAACAAACATGCATGTTGGAACCAATATTTAGGATCTTCTGGTGCAATTTGATGAGCCATTCTTAAATGATTAATTGCTTTTTCGTAAATTCCTAATTGGATATAAGTCATTGCAATAGATCCATGAAATTCTTCTCTTCCATCTTCTATTGAGATGGCTTTTGTATAAGCATTAATGGCCGAATGCCAGTTCTTTTCTTTTACATAGCACTCACCTAAGTAGAAATAAATTTCTTCGTTGTAAGGATCAAGGCTTAATGCAGTAAATAAACTTGCTTTTGCAGATAAGAAGTTGTTTAATTCTATTTGACAAATTGCGCTGTACACTAGTAATTCGCTATCTGGTCCAAAGTATGAATTAGCTTCTTCATAGATAGATAGAGCTTTTTCGTGATTTTTGATCAAACTACACAGCTCTGCGCATTCTATGTATGCAATTTCCATATCCTTATTAATGATAAATGCATATTCAATAGCTTCGATTGCCTTTTCATATTCAGCTACACTTGCATATGATTGACCTAGGTTATACCATGCCAAAGCATTGTATGGTTTTTTGTCAACAAGCTTTTTGTGTAAATTAATACTTTCGTAATATCTTCTACTAAGTTCAGCGCTTATCCAAATTCTTTCCAGACACTCAGGGTGCTCAGGTTCAAATGCTAAAGCTTCTGATAAGACATCATACATTTTAGAAAAATTCTTTTCTTTTTCGTAAATAAATGATTCTGCCAGGTAGATATCTGCGAGATCAGTTTTAGAAATGTATTGTACCATTCCTTTCAAAATCTCTTTAGCATCACTAGTTAATCCTAAACCTGTGTAAGCTCTAACTTTAAGTAACTGAATGTCATTCTCAAAAGGAGAAATGATTTCAGCATTTTCAAGTACTTTAACAGCTTCTGTATGTTGTTCAAGAATGATTAGTAGTCTAGCCTTAGTTATAAGAAATTCAGATCTATACGAGTACTGCTCAATAGCATAGTCAACGACTTCTATCGCTTTCTCTATTAAGTAGTTCTTTTCGTAGTAGTTGATGATTTGAAAATAATCTTTCTCGTCTAGGTAACCTAGGGAGTTATTTTCTATCATCAATTCAAATTCGCTAACTAAATTAATTAGCATATGGTTTCGTTTCGTCCTATGTTCCATGTTTACTGTTGTGAGGGATCACAATTATAAAGCCAAATATATAATTTAATTATTGTCAAAAAAGGTTTTGAAAAATTTATTTTTCCACATTTACCTAAGTATTAAAAATTAATATAATTTATCTAACTATTTGATAATTAGGAATTTATGAATTTTTTATTAATGCATGATATTTTTCCACAATGATAAGGGGTTAACTAACATAAATTAACACATAACATTTATCTGTTAATTGAATATGGAAAACTTTTTTACAAAACCTTTTTTTTAATACTTACAAGGTATAAACCAGCAAAAATTAGTGCTGAACTACCAACTACTTTTATAGAAATTTCTTCATTTCTGATGAATATGGCAAAAATTGCAGCTATTAAAGGTTGAAGATAAATATATACACCAGCAATTGTACTTGGGACATATTGTAAGGCAAATACATTAAGTAAATAAGTAAAGCATGTTGTAAAAATCAGTACAAATGCAAAAGCGAGATATACATTGTTGTCTAAAACAGACCACTCTATTGAAGAGATAGATGATAGTGTGAATGGAAAAATAGCAATAAATCCCACAGCAAAGAATAGCATCAGCAGTGTGATAGGATGATATTTATGGATTAATTTTTTCACTAAAACAAGATATAACGCATAGAATGATCCATTTAAAAATATACTTAGATCCCCTTTGATTTTATCAATACTGAAACCAAAGTCGGGTCGATAGATCAGGTATATCGCTCCAATAAATGCAATTAAGATACCTAGAATGTTGTATTTGTTTATTGATGATTTTAAGATAATCAGAGAAAAAATAAGGACAAGAATTGGGACAATTGTCATAACTAAACTAGCATTAATAGCTGTAGTATGATCTAATCCATATAGGAATAGACCCATGTTTAAGCCAGTTCCAGATAAACCACAAAGAACGATTAACCATGTGTCTTTAAGGTCTATTTTTTCTCTTATAAAGACAAAGTACAATATACTGAAAAATGCTACTCCAGATAATAATCTAAAGCCAAGGAGAGCAATAGATGAGAAGCTATCTTCATCCATTACGATTTTTGCAATAGAATAGTTAGCTCCATAGATCAATGCTACTAAAAATAGTGCTATATGTGCTAATATCTTTTTATTCAAGATGGTGCTTAATAGTTTCTGTCAACTGAGTATAGAATTCTTCTCCATACTTTCTAATGAGCGCATCTTTGGCAAATTCAAAAATTTTTATGTGTTCTTTTTTCCCTTTGGTACATGCTGCTGAGCAAATATCCCAGCGGTCATAATTTAGTGTTTCAAATCCGGAAATGTTGTTTTGTTCAATTCTAATAGGATAAAGATGACAGGAAATTGGTTTTCTAAAGGAGATCTTTTTGTCTTTCCAGGCTTTTTCTATTCCACAATATGAAATCGGTCCTTCTGTATTTAAATATACACAAGCTCCATTTTCTTTCAAATTAGTTCCTAGTATTTTCTTGTCGGGATAAAAACGTATCCCGCCATCTGATTCTATAATTTTCTTATTATCTTCATCAACATATTGAAGTAAGATTTCTTGAATTTCTTCTAAAACTGTTGCTTCTTCAGATTCTAAAGGAGCTCCATAATCTCCTTCCCAACAACAAGCACCTTTACAAGCATTCAGATTACAAGCAAATTCTTCGCTTATTACATCGTCATTAACTATTACATTGTTAATTATTATCATTTATTTTAGTTGCTATTTAAGGAGCTTATACATAGAAAAAAACATAATTAAAAAATACTATCGAATTATTAATCGTCGTAGAAACAAATATCTTTTTTTATGTGGGTTAATTTTACTTTTTCTAGAAGAAAAATTCGTATTTTTCCGCGAGTTAAAAATGGAATTTTTTATCCAAAGTATAACTTATTAATTACCACAGAGATAAATATTTTTAAAATGAAGTTATCAAACCTTTATATAGTGTTGTTTTTCATGTTGATTTGTTCATTTGGCAATAGTCAAAGCATGAAGGATTTTAAGAAAGACATCAAAGTTTTTAAAAAAGTAGTTAGTCTCGATGAAAGACAGGTAAATGAAGTTTCTGAAATTTATCAGAAAATTATTGATGATGTAGCTAAGTTAGAGCAATTGAATCTTTCAGATGAAGATTTTAGAAAGAAAAGAAGAGCGATCTATAAAGGAGCACAATTTTCCCTTGATGAAGTAGTGAACGAAGAGCAAAAAGCAGCTTATATTAGGTATAAAAGAGAAATAAGAGTTCAAAGAGCTGAAAATTTAAGTAAATTAAAAAAACAAAAAGCATCTAATCAGGATTTAATGGATGCGGAAGTAGGTGTAAAAAATATTAAGTAATCGTTCTAGGAATAGAACACTAAATTCATCCTAACTAGTAAATGGATATATTAAAGCAAAAATTTCATGAAAAAGCGTCAGCATTAAAAGCTGAATTAAGAGCTATTGGTAAAGAACATGGAGCAACTCAAGTTGACACTGTTTCGGTTAAACAGGTATTAGGAGGAATGAGAGGTGTGAAGTCTATGTTATGGGAAACTTCTCAACTAGATGCTCATAAAGGCATCAGATTCAGAGGTTATTCTATACCTGAATTAAAAGAATTATTACCAAAGTATAAGGGTGGTAAGGAACCAATGCCAGAAGGATTGTTTTGGCTAATGCTTGTTGGAGAAATTCCTACTCAAGAGGAAGCGGATGCATTAAGTGATGAATGGGAAAAGAGAGCAAAACTGCCGGAACATGTATTAAATACACTAAATAATCTTCCTAAAGAGACTCATCCAATGAGCCAATTTACAATTGGTATCATGACTCTTCAGAATGATAGTGTTTTTGCAAAAAGATATGCTGAAGGAATGTCGAAGAATGATTACTGGGATGCGACGTATGAAGATAGCATGAATTTGATTGCTAAATTACCTGCATTAGCTGCAAATATCTATAGAAGAACATACCATGATTCTGATTTTATTGCTCCAGATACTTCATTAGACTGGAGTGGGAATTTTGCTCATATGTTAGGATTTAAAGATGATGATTTCAGTAGCTTAATGAGACTTTATCTTACTATTCATGCTGATCATGAGGGAGGAAATGCCTCAGCTCATACAGTTCACTTAGTAGGTTCTACTTTAAGTGATGCATATAATTCTTTTGCTGCAGGTATGAATTCTTTAGCTGGTCCATTGCACGGACTTGCAAATCAAGAGGTAATTAAGTGGGTGTTTAATATGATAGAGGAGTTAGGAACTAAAGAACCTACAGACGAGCAAATTAGACAATATATCCAGGCTACACTTGATAAAGGTCAGGTTATTCCAGGTTATGGACACGCTGTTTTAAGAGAACCAGATCCTCGTTTTGTTGCGCAAAGAAAATTTGCAGAAGATTACATCAAGGATTCTGAAATAATAAAAATTGTTTGGCAATTGTTTGATAATGTTCCTCCTATCCTTCAAGGATTAGGCAAGGTAAAAAACCCTTGGCCAAATGTTGATGCACATTCAGGTGCAATTTTAGTTCATTACGGCTTAACAGAGTATAGTTTTTATACCGTACTTTTCGGAGTTTCAAGAGCACTTGGTGTTTTATCAGCATTGTGTTGGTCAAGAGCATTAGGCTTCCCTCTAGAAAGACCTAAATCTGTAACTTCTGATTGGCTGAAAGGCGAATTAGGAATTAGCTAATTAACTATTAATATTATATAAAATGAATATTCCTGAAAATTTAAAATACACTGAAGATCACGAATGGGTTTCAGTAGAGGGTGATATAGCAACTGTTGGGATTACTGATTTCGCTCAAAGTGAATTAGGTGAGTTAGTATATGTAGAAGTTGATACTCTTGGAGAATCTGTTGACAAAGGAGATGTTTTTGGAACAGTAGAAGCTGTGAAAACTACTTCTGAATTATTTATGCCTTTAAGTGGTGAAATCGTAGAATTCAATAAAGAGATTGATGAAGATGAAGGTGATAATCCAAGCGTAATTAATGAAGATCCATATGGTGAAGGGTGGATAGTGAAAATAAAATTATCTGATCCTGATCAACTAAATGAACTATTAGATAGTGAAGCCTATGCGGGCGTGATCTCATAGTTTTTTTAGAACTACACACCAAAAAAGATTTTTTTAACATCTAATGTTATGAGAAAGCTAAGATTCTTTCTACCTGCTGTATTATGGGTGTTAGTAATTACATTGCTTTCTTTGATACCTACTGATAACTTAAAGGAGTTTTCAGTTGAAATTTTGAGCTTTGACAAGATCGCGCATTTTTTTATTTACGCGGTTTTAAGTTTTTTTATCGCTTGGGGTATTAAAAAATACCACATGTATAAAAACATGTCTTTGAAATTATTAGTTTTAATTTTTCTTATTACATCTCTTTATGGAATAGGAATAGAATATGTACAAGATTCCATCTCTACAGGAAGGCATTTTGAATATTACGATATTATTGCTAATATTAGCGGCTCGTTTATAGGTTTACTATTTTTTATAAGAAAAAAACGATAAAATTATGATGGAAAAATTGGCAAATTTAGAATTGTCTTTTACCGCAGTTCTATTGTGTATTTTGGGTATTTTAGTTCTGATTGGAGTAACTATTTTAGGATTATATCTATATCTTAAAAAACAGTCCAGCTCTGATTTGTCTACGAAATATGCAAGTTCTACCAAGAAAAGATCTCCTATTTCAGCTTTTGGGCAATACCCAGAGGTTAATCCATTCAGATGGAGAGGAACTTTAATTTCATTTGGTATTGTATTAGCATTACTAACAACACTTGTTTCGTTTGGCGCTACTCAATACGATGATAAAATTACTATTCCTGATGGAGCTCTTGAATTAGATGAAGAAATTGAGGTTGAACCTCCTAGAACATCTGAGCCACCTCCACCACCTCCACCTCCACCACCTCCAGTTATTGAAGAGGTTGCAGAGGAAGAATTGGAAGAAGAAGATGATATAGAATTTACCGATGAAGATATCGATGAAGATGAAGTTATCGAAGAAATTGTTGAAGAAGAACAAGAAGAGGAAGAGGAAGTTGAAGTTGTAGAGGTAGAAGAAGAGGAAGAAGAAGAGATTTTCATGATTGTGGAGCAATCGCCTAGATTCCCGGGATGTGAGGATATGGATGGGTCGAAAGAAGAAAAGGAGGCTTGCGCCCAAAAGAAAATGCTAGAATACATTTATGGTAATTTGAAATATCCAGCAATCGCAAGAGAAAATGGAATTGAAGGACAGGTAGTAATTCAGTTCGTTGTGGATAAGGATGGATCAATAAATGATATTAACCTTGTAAGAAATTTAGAAGGTGGTTGTGGTGAAGCTGCACTAAAAGTTGTAGAAGGTATGAACAAGCTTCCACAGAAATGGACTCCTGGTAAGCAGAGAGGACGTGCTGTAAAAGTAAAATATACACTTCCAGTTAAATTTAAACTTGAAGGATAATTTTTATCCTTTACCCATTTACGAAAGACCATTTGTTCTACAAATGGTCTTTTTTATTTTGTCCTTCTTTATTCCATTAATTCATTCTTAAGCTAAGTAATACCAATTTAACTCCATAATATCGCATTTCTTTTTACTTAATCTTTCAATTT
>CAZSKA010000086.1:0-13731 GCA_964607315.1 uncultured Saprospiraceae bacterium
ATGTAAATACTGTTGTAAACAGCAGTAGTATAACTGCTGCAATCTCCTTTATTTCGGTAATTAATCCAATAATTCCACAATATCCAATTCCAATCCACAGAATTATTAATGAAATCCAATTTCCTACCTGAATTCTATGTCTTTTCACGTTATACTCTAATTCATCCTTAAAGATTTCGCTTTTCATTTTTTAATATATATTATTATATGGTACAACCAGCTAAATAGTACAACCAGTAATTTCTATATAATATGGTATTATTTATTCCCTATTCCTCATACCACGAACTGTACTTCATATAATTTGCAGCCGTCCTTGTAATGAAAAACTGAAGATTGTCTCCTTCTAATTTCTTTATTGGTTTCGCTGGAATACCACCATAAATAAACCCCGACTCGCATACAGTATTCTCTAAAACCACCGCACCCGCAGCTATGATTACATGCTTTTGTATCACTGCATTGTCCATAATAATAGCATTCATTCCTACCAATACCTCATCCTCTATCTTACACCCATGAACCATAGCACCATGACCGATACTCACATCGTTTCCTATTTCTGTTATACTTTTATTATATGTAGCATGAATTACAGCATTGTCTTGAACATTGACACGATCGCCAATTCGAATACTACTTACATCCCCTCTAATTACTGAACCAAACCAAAAACTACAGTTTTCTCCAGTAACTACATCTCCCACTATCCTCGATGTATCAGCCATCCAGCAATTTTCTCCTACTTTGGGCGTAAAGCCCCTAACACTTACAAGGTTATTCATTCTGACTTACTGGAGTTACTGTATATCCTTCCTGTCTTAATAGGGAAATGACACCTTCTTCTCCTACTAAATGTCCAGCACCTACAGCAAAGAAAGTAGGGTTTTTACTCATATATTCTTTCATCGGTGCTATCCAGTTTTTATTTCTGTTATTCAAAAGAATATCCATATCTCCTAATGACTCATCACTAAACATCTCCTGCATTCCTAGCAAATCTTGATCTTTATAAATCTTAATCATCTTCGCTAATTCATCATTGCCTTCGTCTGAATTTTTGATACTTTCAACTAACATCTGAGCTTGGTCAGCATATGGGATAGAATCAAACACGCTTAATTGATACTCTACAGATTCTAAACCTCCTGTACTCATGTTCTTCGTCTCTCCCATTTCTAAAAATTCCATTTCATATGACTTCATATCACCACTTTGTAATACTTCCGGAGACATGTCTTCACTCGCAAAAATGGTCAAAAATGCAGGTTTCATGCGTTCAAATAAACCAAGAGGAAGGCCCATTTTGTCGAAATGCGCTTTTACCACTCCATAATCTTCTTCGCTTAATAAGTTGCTTAATTTTTTCCCATCTTTCATTACAGCTTTTCCCATTAATGCCATCTGCTGTGAAGGGTCACTCATTACAGACATATCAATCTCAAAAACCATTGTTTCCGTTTCTTCTATCGCTGTTAAAGTTCCTGAAGGTAGAAAGAAATCCTCTTTGGGAATAATATGGATTGTCCCATATAAATAACTCGCTTGACTTAATTCTTCCTTTTCTATTTTCCAAAGTAAGGCCTTCTCTGTTGGCGCTGTGCCCATCATCTTCTTCTCTACGTTTACCTGACTAGTTGCTTTTTTACTAGTTCCGCAAGATATTATCAATAAACTTATAATGCTTAAAGCAAAAAATCTTAATGTATTTTTCATATTTTAATTCTGGATTTACTTATTTCATATAATACAACGCCTGCAGCTACTGAGACGTTCAATGATTCTGTTTTTCCTAGTTGATTTATTTTAAATCGTTGATCGATTTTTCCTTTTATATGCTGGCTAATTCCCTCTCCTTCATCACCCATTACTAAAGCTAATGGTCCACTGAAATCAAGTTCGTCTATTGTTTTATCAGCATGATGATCTGCACCTATTATCTGGAGTCCTAGATTTTGTAATGATTCCACTGTGTTGTTCAAGCTCTTTTCTCTACATATAGTAATATGAGACAATGCGCCTGCTGATGCTTTGAATGTGATTTCATTGATTATGGCAGAATTTTTAATAGGAGCAACTATCGCATGTGCTCCAAAAATTTCAGCACTTCTTGCAATTGCCCCAAAATTCCTCACATCTGTTACACCATCAAGTATAACGATAAATGGTGTTTCTCCTTGTTCGTACAATTGTGCAACAACATTCTCCACAGATTGATAATCAACTAAAGATAGATAGGCGATTATCCCTTGGTGGTTGCCACTTGTCATTTTATTAAGCTTTTGAGGAGCAACGTGTTGTACGGGAATTGACCTTGTTTTTAGTTTTTCCCTCAGTTCTTTCTCAAAGTCACCTCTAGTTCCACTTTGGAGAAAAATCTTCTCAACTTGCTTTCCTGAATCTAACAATTCAAGAATACCTTTCCTTCCTATGACCATGTTTGAATCCATATTTACAAATGTAAGCTTTTTCCTTTTTTAGTTTTGTTTTTTTCGACGTAGCTTGCTTATTCTTCTTTGGGCTGGAGCCCAAAAATGTAAAAACAAAAATTGTTCAAGAAAAGTGCTTTTTTCCATATTGAATTTAGCTCAAAGGTCATTTGACAGTAAAAAATAATCGAATTCTGTCGTAAATGCGAAATCTATATGTATTTTATATTATTAATTGAAAATACAAACGTATATTGCATCTTCTTATAAATTGAAAATAAAACATGTCTACTATGCAAAGAAGATTACTCAATCTATTACTAGGATTGCTATTCATCTCAGGACTACAAGCTCAAAAGGCTTCTGATATTGACTTAGCTAAAAGAACCCTAGCACAGAATTTCGATCAATATGGCTTAGAAATCGATGCCATTGATGATTTTTTAGTTTCAGATCATTATGTTTCAAGCTATCACAATGCTACGCATTTATACTTATGGCAGACACATAATAATATACCCGTTTATAATGGGTTGATAACTATAGGTATCAAAAATGACGAAATTTACAACATTCAGTCAAACGCCGTTAGGTCTTTATCTTTAAAAATAGAGAATACTGAAATGTTGCTTTCAGCAGAAGATGCAATTAAAGCAGCTGGCGAACAACTTGGATTTCCTAACAATGAAGCTTTTACGCTAATTTCTAGCGATAGAGAAAATAGTTTCTTATATGAAGCTCCATCTTTCTCTTATCAAAATGTTCCAGTTCATCTTGTTTATGAAAAAAATGAGAAAGGTACATATGAACTTGCTTGGCAAGTTGATTTAGATGTTCCTACGAATGATTACTGGTCAGTTAGAATCAGTGCAAATGATGGAAGAATTATTACTCAGAATAACTACACGCTTTATTGTACGTTTGGACATTTAGAAAATCATTCACATGATCATTCTTGTACTCATGATGTGCCAACTGAAGGTACAAATGAAACGAACCAAGCTTTAGTTAATTCATTTATGGGTGGTTCATATAATGTTTATGCTGAACCAGCAGAGTCTCCATCTCATGGACCTTTAACTATTGTAAATGATCCAGCTCATCCTACTGCTTCTCCTTTTGGATGGCACGATACGGATGGTGTAGAAGGACCAGAATTTACGATAACTAGAGGAAACAACACAAGTACTTATCTAGATAAAAATGCAGATAATCAGTCTGATGGTGGTGAACCTGACGGAGGAGAAGAATTAGTTTTTGATTTTCCTCATAATCAATTAGGAGAACCTGCAGAAAGTGATGATGCTGCTCAAGTGAACTTATTCTATTGGAATAATTTCCTTCACGATTTTACATATATATTAGGTTTTGATGAGCCTTCTGGAAATTTCCAAGTAAATAACTATGGTAATGGTGGAATCGGAAATGATCCAGTACTTTCAGAAGCTTCTGATGGATCAGGAACGAACAATGCAAACTTCGCGACACCATCTGATGGATTTAGTGGAAGAATGCAAATGTTCCTTTGGGGGGCAAGTGAATTCGACATATTTAATGTGAATTCTCCTTCAGAAATTGAAGGACCATATGAAGCAAGAGCAGCAGCTTTTGGTGCGCCTATTTCTGATGATCCTGTAACAGGAGAATTAATGTTAGTAGACGATGGAACTCCTACACCAACACTATCTTGCGAAGAATTAGTAAATGATTTGACAGGAAAAATTGCGGTAATTGATAGAGCGGCATGTGAATTTGGATTAAAATCTTTAAATGCACAAAATGCTGGGGCAATTGGCGTTATCGTTTGTAATGTCGCTGGTGTTAACGGAGGAGATGGTGATACAGATATCTTTAGTATGGGAGGTGGTGCATTCGGTGCTCAAGTAACTATTCCTGCTATTATGGTAGGATTAACAGATTGTAATACGATAAAAGCTTCTATTTCTGCAGGTATTACTGTAGAAGGAACATTGCAATTACCTCAAGTTACTGGTCCTTCACAATTAGATGCAAGTTTTGATAATGGTATCATTGCACACGAATTAGGACATGGTATTTCCAATAGACTTACAGGTGGACCTTCTCAAGCAGGATGTTTATCAAATGACGAGCAAATGGGAGAAGGATGGAGTGATTACTTCGGTTTAGTTACATCTGTAGAACCAGGCGATGGCCCAGGTGATTCAAGAGGAATAGGAACTTATGTTTTAAGTCAAGATACAGATGGATTAGGAATTAGAGATTTTCCTTACAGTAGAAATATGGATATTTCTCCAAAAACATACAACGATATTATTGGTACAGGAGCTCCACACCCACTAGGTGAAGTATGGGCTGTTGTAACATGGGATTTATACTGGGATATGGTTGATGAATATGGTTATGATGCAGATATCAATAACTTAGAGAGTGGAAACGCTAGAGCTATTAGATTAGTAATAGAAGGTATGAAAGAACAAGCTTGTTCTCCAGGTTTCCTTTCAGGAAGAGATGGCATATTAGCTGCTGATGACGCAATATATGGAGGTGAGAATTTCTGTATAATCTATAATGCATTCGCAAGAAGAGGTATGGGATTCACAGCAGACCAAGGTTTTACTTCAGACAGAAATGACGGTACTGAAGATTTCTTAAGTCACCCAAGTTGTCTTGATACTTTACTTATAAGAAAGGAAGCTGATCAATTTGTAACTATAGGGGAGCAATATGAAGTAAGTATAACACTTAGAAACTTTAGACAAGGAGATGTTGATATAACTGTTACAGATGATGTTCCTGAAGGTACTTTATATGTAGATGGATCAGCTACTGTTCCAGTAACTTTAAATGGCGATGTACTTACTTTTGATATAGGTGCTATGGATGTAGGAGAAGAAGTGACATTTACATATATGCTAGAGGCTCTTGATGGCGCAGAATCAGAAACACTTTATTTTGATGATTTCTCTAATGGAGAAGATAATTGGAATCTTGAGATTTTAGAAGGTACGACTTTAATTTGGGAAGTTGTTGATGGTGCGATTACACCAGGTGACCCAGGTTATAAAATTGACTCTTCTAGTTTTGAAACAGACAATGCATTCTTTTCATTAGATGAATATGAAGTAACGGGAGATCGTCCAGTTCTTAAATTTACTCATAGGTATAATACTGAGTTAGGTTTCGATGGTGGTTTTGTTGATGTCAGAAGACAAGGTGAGTTAGCATGGACTAGACTTACAGCTGATGACAATATCAGTAATGGATATAATGTAACATTAGCTTTCGGTACTTTTGCTTTACCTAGTTTATCTGCATTTAGTGGAGATAGCGAAGGAGTAATAGAGACTATACTTGATCTTGGTGATTATGTTGGTGAAACTATTCAAGTAAGATTCAGATATGGAACAGATCCAGCTGCAACTACAAATGGTGAATTTAACGGATGGGCAATTGATGATTTTGAGATTCTTGACTTAAGAGATTTCACAGGTGAAGCTTGTGCTTTCAATGGTTCTGAATTAATCAATTGTGCTGCTGCTACAACATTCATTCAGTCTAATGGAAACCCAAATTCAGTATTTGATGCAGAAAGAGATGATTTCAACTTAACATTATTCCCTAACCCAACTGCTGATGTAGTTAATTTAGGTATCATTAGTGAAGAAGCAGGAGATGCTAAAATAGAAATCATTGCAGTAGATGGAACGACTGTTCTTACTCAAAATCATAGACTTGTTGTAGGAAAAGATAATGTTTCTTTAAACGTTGATCAAATGCCTACAGGTGTGTATTTCGTGAAATTGAATAGCGGTACTCAGCATTCTATTAAGCGATTAATTATTGAATAAGACTAGATTGTTTTTTTGGCTTTAAGCCCAAAGCGCTTATTCTAGGAATAATATATAAAAGATCTCAGTACTTTGTGCTGGGGTCTTTTTTTGTAGTGTGGGGTCTGTCAAGTGCCTTATATTTGTCTTGTTTAAACCTGTATTATGTAATTGAACTTAGTCACAGATTTTCTATTACATAAAGCGTGTTATATGGGTCTATACAAAAATGCATATATGAATCTAGGAGCTTTATTAAGTCTGTAGAAAAGGGGTAATAGAATCTTTTACCTCCAGCGGGGCAATAGTTGTTTTATAGGATGAAAACGGTAGTTATGAGATGATATTAATTTAATTCTTTAATAGCACATATCTTTTTATTTAACTTCCCTATTTCTTCGTTGAAAAGCCTAACCGTATCTCTGTTATACCAATTTAAGGTTAGAATGAGGTAAAAAATTGGAAAGTAAAAAGTCATTCTAAGCAGAAATTAATTACACAACCTTAGTTAAGGAATCAATTTCTAACGTGGTATTAAGCCTATGTTTTTCAACTCGAACTAGAAAATTTAATTGACAAAACCTTATTGGGGCATTTTGAATGTTAAATTGGTATTAGCCCATTTAAATTCAATTGATTAAACTATTTCAAGGCATACAAGAAGATCGTGTATACACCTTCTTATGATTGTTAATACTTAGTTTTTGCAGGTGAACTAATCGATGAAGAGGAACCTGACATAGACACATTGTACAATATCTAAGAAGTAAAATAGATTGTATTTTGCTTGAAATTAGTTTATACAAATAGAAAAAAGCCTTTGGGGACACCCAAAAGCTTTTAATCTTGCCATGAAAATGACATATATTTTAACTCATAATGAGCTTATAAGAAAACTAATTCTAGCTTTCTCCGAATTTTACTTGTCTGTATTCAGCGCTAATGATTTCATTTCTTCTCTCTACAGAAGGCTTAGTGAAATGCTTTCTTCTTCTTAGTTCTTTAAGTGTTCCAGTACTAAGAAATTTTCTTTTATAACGCTTAAGAGCTCTATCTATTGACTCTTCTTCTTTTACATTGATTATTAACATCCAATATATTGTTTAAAATTTTGAGGCGCAAATGTAGTAATTAATTTTATTTAACACAATAGTATGTGTGAATATTTTTTTGCACCTACAAACTTACATTTTTGGTAACTATTCTGTTATACTTTCGTCAATAATATATCTTTTAAATCTAAGAAATACTGAAACCCTAATTACAATGAAAATAACATCTCTAATCTGTTTCCTTTCCCTTTTTGCTTTTCTTTCTTCTAATGCCCAATCTGATTCTGCTATCAAAGGTAGAATAATAGAAAAACTTACTGATACACCTTTAGAGTATGTCAATATTGGTGTTGTTGGGAAAGGCGTAGGAACAGTTAGTAATGTAAAAGGTGAGTTCTTTTTGAATATCCCTTCATCATACGATAATGATATACTCAAAGTCTCCATGGTAGGTTATAAAAGTCAAGAATTTGTAGTGTCCAATTTTAAATCCAAAATTGCTAATGACTATAATATTTTTCTTGAACCCAAAACAGAAGTGATAGAGGAGATCGCTATTGTAGATTCTAATTTAAAATCTTACACAAAAGGAAATAATACTACATCAAAAAATTTCACTGTTGGTTTTGAAAGTGACTTGCTTGGTAATGAGATTGCGACTAAATTCAAAATACGTAAAAGACACACTTTACTAAAAGAGTTAAGCATTTCTATAGGCAAAAATACCTATGATACATTGAGCTTTCGTGTAAATATTTACAGTGTGAAAAACGGTAAGCCAGGTGAAATATTAAACAAAAAAAACATCATAGTTACTACTACCAAAAAAGATAGTGAGGTGCTATTAATTGATTTGCTTCCATATCACATTACACTTCAAGAAAACTTTTTTGTAAGCTTAGAATGGATTAAAGATCTTGAAGGTGGGGATTTGTCTTTTTCTGCAGCCTTTCCTGGAAGAACTTTATATTACAAAAAAACGAGTCATGATAACTTTCAAGGAGTTAAAGGCTTAGGTATGGGAATGCAAATTACTTATTTGCAGTAATGCTCTTCCTATTAAAAACCTAGACCAAGCAGTTTAGTAAAACGAGCTAAGTAGAAAATCCTGTCAAGTTTTCTATCTACTCTTTTTTCTACCTTTGGATAAACATTTAATAGCTGTCGGATATAAGGTTTGGTAGCTAATCTAGCTCCTACAACCAATTTTTCACCTGGTCCTAAATCCAGATACCATTTACTAATTTCGTTGTAGATCTTATCGACGGATTTCTTATTATCACTACTATACAAACGAATGAATTTTACAACATCTTTCGTCTTATTATACTCCAAACTTGTCTCTAGGGCTTCTATCGTTATTGCAGCAAAAGCATCTACTTTCGTCAAAGGCTCCATATCTTTTGTAGCTAATTGTGCTAACTGAGCATTATAAAAAGTGAGATCCTTTTTCATCTTTGCAGAAGTGCAAGAGGAATACATCAGACCTATAAACAAAAGGAAAAATAAATATCTACTACTAATCAAATTCAATCGTATCACCAGGCTTATGTTTTTTATTCGTTGGGTTACCAAATAGATCTGTTGGGGAATTGTCTTTTGCGTCTTCTTGATTAACTTCAGGTGACGCAGCCTGAACTACTTCATCTGTTTCTTCAGGTGACACTTTCATTAATTTTCCGTCGTAAAGTCGATTTCCAGCTGCTTTCCATCCCTTTACATCAATCATAGATGTTAGTTCATGTTTTTCAGTCATCTTTTTGTTACCCTTCTTGTAACTTATTTCTACGGGATCTGATACTCTATCTGAGATGTAGTACAGCTTTGATGAACGATGATCTGAAATAAACTTGAAAAGAGAATCAGTAGATGTAGTTTCTATTTTAAATCTCTTAACCATCGTCTTCCCTTTCTCTCCATCAAAATAAACACAGTTAAATACAGTCTCTGGACTAAGTTTGAATTTTCCTGACAACTTATCTACATCGTTAATTTTGATATCTATATTCAAATCTCTGATCAAGTATTCACCTGAATTATATATCAATAATAAAGAATCTCCAGAATCAAACTCTCCTAAGAAATCGCCTCTTTCTTGCTTATTCAACCTTCCGCTTACAGCATCCATATAGAATTTCTGTGCACCAAGTGAAGATGTTCCCACTGCCAATTGAGTTACTTTTTTCACTGGATACTTTGTAACTGTATTCCCTTGAGAACCTCTGCCTTTTATTGAAAGGTCAGCAAAATCATATTCGAATAATTTCTTTTTGGCAGAACATCCTGGACTTAGTTGAATGCTTACTAATTCTGTTTCACCATTCTTGTTAGCCGTAAAATAAAGCACCTTAGAACCTAATGTTCCCTTTGTTAATTCGTATTCTTTATTTCTTGTTATAGACTTTACATTAAAACGTTTTGCCATCGTCTTCCCACTTCCTCCATCGACATACAACATATTATAAGTCGTGCGATCATCGCCTTTCTTCCATACAGCAATATGTGTTATGTTTTTTCCAACAAAAACTTTATCAGAAATCTTATAGACCCCAAATTTCCCGTCTTTTCTAAATACAATCACATCATCTATGTCAGAACAATCTTGAACAAATTCTTCCTTTTTCATGCCAGTCCCTATAAACCCTTCCTTTCTATTCACATAGAGTTTCGCATTGTTTGCGACCACTCTTCTAGCACTAATACTATCGAATTCTGTAATTTCAGTCCTTCTCTCTTTTCCTTTCCCGTATTTTCGTTTTAACTCAGCATAATAGTCAATGGTGTATTCTACTAAGTTAGCTAGGTGGAAATTTACTTTCTTTAATTCCTCCAGGATGTTTGCAATTAATTCATCAGCCTTGAAGCTATTGTATTTTGAAATCCTCTTTATTTTGATTTCTGTTAATCGCACTATATCTTCTTCCGATATGTTCCTGTTTAACTGTAATCTGTCATCCTTTCCTTTCTTCGCTGTATCAGGAGTTGCAACATACTTGTCGAGACCTTTTCTAATAGCTAATAAAACCTCTTCCCAAGATTCACATTCTTCTATGTCTCGATAAATCCTCTTTTCAATAAATATTTTCTCCAGACTTGCAAAGTGCCATTTCTCTTCTAATTCTCCTTTTTTTATCTCAAGCTCTCGTCGAAGTAAGTCCATGGTGTTCTCCGTACATACTCTAAGTATTTCAGTTACGGTGAGGAAATGTGGTTTATTATCAATAATGATACATGCATTAGGAGAAATACTTTCTTCACATCTTGTAAACGCATATAATGCATCAATAGTCATTTCCGGTGATGTGCCACTTTGTAAATCAACTTGTATGTCAACATATTTAGCAGTGTTGTCTACTACTTTTTTGATTTTAATCTTCCCTTTATCATTCGCTTTGATTATCGAATCGATTAGAGAATTAGTAGTTACACCATAAGGTAATTCATATATAGAAAGTGTGTTTTTATCTACGATTTTTATCTTTGCTCTAGATCGAACTTTACCACCTCTTTTTCCATCATTGTAATCCCTTACATCAACCGTACCACCATGTAAGAAGTCTGGATAAATTTTAGGGCTTTTACCTTTTAAGATCTTGATCGATGCATCTATTAACTCGTTAAAGTTATGAGGAAGAATTTTCGTTGAAAGTCCTACTGCAATACCTTCTACTCCCTGAGCAAGTAATAATGGAAACTTTACAGGAAGCGTAACAGGCTCTTTTTTACGCCCATCATAAGACATTTGCCATTCAGTAGTTTGACTATTGAAAATTACCTCCAAGGCAAATTTTGTCAATCTAGCTTCTATATAACGCGGAGCAGCAGAACTATCTCCTGTACGAGTATCACCCCAGTTTCCTTGAGGATCTATCAATAAATCCTTTTGGCCTAAGCCAACCAAAGCATCGCCTATAGCTGCATCACCATGTGGGTGATATTGCATTGTCTGGCCTATGATGTTGGCAACTTTATGATATCTACCATCGTCCATCACCTTCATAGCATGAAGGATTCTTCTGTGCACAGGTTTCATGCCATCCTCTATAGCAGGCACTGCCCGTTCAAGGATAACATAGGACGCATAATCTAAAAAGTATTCTTGATAAAGTCCGTTCAGTGTTATGACTTCGCTGTTCGTTTCTCTTTCCATACAGCCACTAAAATATGAAAGAATTTTTATATATGTGTAAGTAAACTACTGTATTTACTGTTAAATACAAACTTTATCCAAGTTTTCGATAGCTTGTGGTAGTCTTAATTTAACCGCTTTTTTCATATCCTTACATGCTGCTTCCGCTTGTTCAAGTTGGACATTTGCATTTGCTCTGTTGTAATATGCTTCTGCAAATTTTGAATCAAGCTTTATGGCTTTTGAGAACTTCTCATGTGCTTCTTTATATCGCTTCATATTCAAATATGCAACACCTAGTGAGTAGTGAACTTTAGGATTTTTAGGATCTTCTTTCTCTAGTATTTTATAATCAGCTAATGCTTCTTCGTACATTTCTTGACTCAAGTAACAAATTGCTCTGTTTTTTCTTGCCGATTTATGTGAAGGATCTACCTCCAAGGCGATACTGAAATCCATCATTGCACTTCTATTGTTATTCATTTTCATTTTACAGAAAGCTCTGTAATAATAGGCATTTGCTAAAGTAGGATCTTGTTGTATTGCAGAACCAAAATCCTGAGTTGCTAAGGCGTATTTTTCCGTGTTTAGATATGCTTTTCCTCTGGATAAATAAGCATTTTTATTGGTGGGCTTTAAGCCCAAAGATTGTGAATATGCATTTATTGATTCTTCGAAATTTTTCTGTCTATCGTGAGCTAAGCCTAAGTTATACCATGCTGTAAAATTGTTAGGATCAAGTTTGGTTGATTTAGCTAAATCTTTAGCAGCACCTGCATATTCCTTGATATTCAACAAGCAAACACCTCTGTTCATATATGCTTGGGCATATTCTGGATCGAGTTTAATAGCTTCGGTATATGAGAAAATAGCAGTTTCATACAATTTAAGTCTCATCAAAGCAAAACCTTTGTACAAATGTGCTTTTTTGAATGTAGGGTCAATTGATAGTGTTTTATCAAAATCATTTATCGCACTTTCATATTGTTTTAAGTTTAACTTAGCATTGGCTCTATTGTAATAGGCCGATTGATATTCTGGTTTTTCTTTTATTGCAAGACCGTAATACTCTATCGCTTTCCCATAATCTTTATTCTGAAAATAATCAACTGCTTTGTTAAAATGTTCTGCAGCTTTTACGTCGTCTTGAGCCTGTGAGGAAAATACGAAAGTTAATAGAAAAATGGAGGTTAATGTAATTTTAACTCTACCGATCAATTGATTACGCATGATAAAATAATTTAATATGTTAGACAAATATATTCAAAATTTGCTTTTCACAACTATTAAAGTCTTGGAATTTTACCTAATTAAAGGAATGGGGGAAAAGAAATATGTATGAATAAATGAAGTAGAGTTATATGCAATAATAAATAAAGGATTTTTATTTTTTGGGCTTGAGCCCAAAGAGTATAGGGTTTTAACGTATAATTGCTTGATATATTGCAAATATTTTAGCTTTAAGTTTCCATGTAATTCCAATCAAGTCATCACATCACCACAAATTTCTGTACTTCTGATCGGCCATTTTGAAATACTCGAACAAAATATATTCCGGGAATAAAGCCATCTAATCTTACATTGATCTTATCTGTAAAATAATTTCTGTCATACATTACTCCTCCATCTAATGAATAAATAACTATCCTATCCATCCGCTTATTCGATTCTAAATTAATTTCCTGTAAAGCTGGATTAGGAAAGAGTTTTAGCTCTATATTTTCGTTTTCTGTAGTGCTACTAGGAGCCTCAGGGCACTTATTAAAGAGATTCAATGAAGATAATCTAAATCTTGAAATACTATCAACAGAATATTGAATTTGTGATGTGTCTTTAGTTACTTCAGTGGAGGTTGTTAATAACTCTTTCGAAAATGGTTGATCTAAACTATATGGTAAATAGATGCAGAGATTTTCTTCTTTATTTATAAATATGGAGTCTAAAGTGTTACCAGTTAAAATCACAAATTCACTCCCTCCTGATAAATTTCCAGGAGTAGCAGGGGTAAATCCATTTTTGTAAAGAATAACAGTTGTCGAATCTTCAAGGTGAAAATCTAAAAATGCTCTATATTCACCTATTTGATCAATTAATTGATGAGTTTTACTTGATTGTATCAAGGAGTTGCCAGCATAAAATATGAATCTTGAACTATCTACTTTTACAAAATCTAATTTACTTCGACCGGTAGATTGATTAGGGTTAAATGAATAACTGGTATTACTGGAAATATTTAAGTTTACATCTAATGTGACAAAGTTTAAATAAGAAACAATACCATAAGAATCGTTTTGATATATGTAATACAATGA
>CAZSKA010000087.1:0-13646 GCA_964607315.1 uncultured Saprospiraceae bacterium
GTTTTAGGAGGGGTTAATAGTTGAATTTAAGGAAAAGGCTGTTAGGCCTTCAGGGTGAGTAGAAGGAAATATTAGGGTGATTAATAAATTGGTTAGATTTTTCTAATTAGAAATAGACCAAAAAGAGGTTAAAATGGGTTATGAATTGGGTGGGATTTTGGGGTTGTGGTGGGTGAAAGTAGTTTTTATCAAATTTAATCCTACTAAACCTTGAAACCCTTTAAAATCAAACACTCCACCCCACTCCAACACACGCCCCCTCACCCAATCCAATCCGCCATTCCTTACCAATCCCCTCTCATATTCCTCATTCTTCTGAGACCTTATCCTCTCTCCCGCTTCTTTCCTTTCCAAATACTCCCTATATTCCTCTTCATTCTCAAAATAATACTTCTTATAATTTTGCTTTACTAACACTCCTTCCCTTCCTCTTATTCGATTAATTGCCCTCACATATAATGACTTGAAAATTCGCATCATTTCACTTACGATCTTCCATGGTGTCTCCAGTAAACTCTTTTTCACTTCTTTATCTCTCTCCTCACATCTTATCTTATAATTCATTCTCAATGTTCTCCTTTGCCTAACCCTAACCAATACTTGATAACCAGTCCTATCTATAAACATTCTATGTATCTCTAGATATTTACTCATATATCGATTCATTAATCTCTTGAAAATATCAATCTCCTCCTCCGATTCAAAAAATGACGAATTTGCTGAACTTAAACTTTCAAACAAATAATAATTCCCCGGCTTTATCTCATGTGTACGCTTCATTACGCTTTTCTTATTAGTGTAATGAAGCACTTGTTTCGTGACATAAAAATCCAACTAATTCAAAAATTTCTGTAAAACCACTGAAAACATTAAGGTATAACAGAATAAAATTTCTCTATCATATTAAATTAATTTATAATATGTTTTGAATTCACCCTACTCCTTCTAACTGTACTATCTTATTTTCTAATTGTTCTCTAGATTGTTCAAGACCTACAAATCGTATACAAAATTGAAATTTAATGATTTCTAATCGGACAAGATATTAACTTAAAAAGTGATTATATATAAACTCACGTTACGTAATAGGATTTCGTTGTGAAAGCTGAACTGCCAAATCAATACTTTTCTTTATAACATATTACCTGTGAGGTCTTAGTGTTATCATGTGACAAAATAGCGTCCATAACCCTGTTCCATTTAGTGTCACATTATGTATTAGTGTGTCAACAATAGTTGATATAGTTACTATTTCAAAGGTATGTCAGTGTAATAGATTTTCTATGGTAATAAAAAGCTGATCAAATTCAATGAACATAGATCCTTCAAACATTGCAGTATTGATAGCTCAACAAGCCTTGATTATTTGATTAGCAATCCGAATTAACATTAACTAGTGAAACTAAAAACACTCCAGCAAACATCATTTACAACTCAACAACCTATAATTCAATACTTTAAAGAAAGTATTTTAAATACTTTACATAACATGATTAATGAAAATATGTGTTGAAAAACCACATGATTGGGTGGCTGAAAGGATACAATTAGCTAATAACTTTACAAAAATATTAACAACCTCAAAAAAAGCAATGAATCTTCTAATAAAAACAAATCTTCAAAAGAAAAATTTATTCCAAATCACATGGTTTAAACTTTTAGCTTTTCTTCTTTTATTTGGTTTCCAATCAAATGCTCAAACCACTTTATCCGTTGGCGATTTGGTATTTATAGGCTATAATGCTGATTCTGGAAATGATGACGGATTTAGTATTTTACTTTTAAAAGATATATCTGCTGGAACTGAAATATTCTTTACGGATCTTGGATGGACTGGAATAGAATTTCAATCAACCTCTAATTCATGTGGTGCAAATATGGGTGCAGCTTCGGATGGGATTATTAAATGGACTGCAAATTCAGCTATTACATGTGGAGCGGAAATATATTTTGATTTGTCTGATGTACTTGGAGTTAATATTGGTACTGTAACAGGAATTCAGCCTACATTTAATTTCCCTTCACAATATATTACCTTATCTTCAGGTGGTGATCAAATATTTGCGTATCAAGGAAGCTCTACAAATCCTACTATTATTGCTGGAATATACATGAATTCACCTGCTTGGGATCCTCTGAATTCTGCTTGTGAATTTAATAGTTCAAAGTCTGCATTACCTTCTACATTAGTTGGTTTTGAATTTACAATACAACCAGAAGTGGATAATGGAAAATACAGTTGCTCTACTACCACTGGAACAGTTTCCTCTATACGAGATGCAATTTTAGAACCTTTAACTTGGGATACTGACAATACTAATCCTTTTGCATATCCTGTAAATTGTAATTTCTCTTGCAATACCAATGCACCAGTGATCACTATGCATCCCATTGACGCAGAAATATGTCCTAATTTTCCAGCAACATTTTCTGTTACTGCCACTAATGCAACTTCATATCAGTGGGAAGTTAATTCAGGATCTGGTTTCGTAAATGCATCAGGTTTTCCTTATAGTGGCTCAACTACCAACACACTTACGATAGATCCTATATTAGGTTTAAGTGGATATGAATATAGATGTCAAGTGGGTGGAACAAGTGGATCAACAACTAGTTTATCTGCATCACTTACGGAAATTTTTCCTCCTTCAATTACATTACAACCAATCAATGCAATTGCTTGTGTGGGTTGTAATAGTGGATTCTATGTAGAAGCAGAGGGAGAAAACCTTACTTACCAATGGCAATTTGACGATGGTAGCGGATTTCTTAATGTCACCGATGATAATTCTGTGAATGGATCAAACACAAATAAACTAATCTTTACTGACCTTTCAGTAGGGATTGACTTGCTACAATTTAGGTGCCAAATTACTGGAACGTGCTCACCCACGTTAACATCAAATGTTGTGGGTTTCGACTTATCTGGAGGAAATACTTCATTGCAAGCTGGCGATGTAGCTTTCCTTGCCTATAATGTAGATGAACCTGCTGGTTTTGAAGACAATTTCTCTTTAGTTTTATTAGAAGATATTCAAGGTGGAACTGAAATAAATATTACTGATTTTGGGTGGACAGATAACAATCAATTTCGAGATGTGTGCGGAGGAACACTTCCTTCATCTGATGGAACAATAAAATGGCTATCTACATCTAATTTATCATGTGGTGCAGAAATTGTAATAAATGGTAAATCAAAATTGACAGCAAGTTCAGGAATCGTTCAAGGTATTACAGCAAGTGCGGGGAATGCACTTGAATATATATCTTTTTCACTTGCTGGCGATCAACTATTTGCCTATCAAGGTTCTCATCAAAATCCCACTTTACTTTCAGGCATGCATTTTGCCGATGATACAGGATGGAACTCAAGTTATACTTGTTCAGAAAATACCTCAACAAAATCCATACTGCCTTCTGCATTGACACCTGGTTTTTCAGCAATAGCAGTTACAGTAAATGGAGCTGATATAGATAATGCTAGATATGACTGCAGTATCATTAGTGGTTCAACAGCATCCATAAGGACAGCAATAATGGATGTAGGAAATTGGTTTGGTGACAATAACAATCCATACATATTACCTATAGATTGTGGAATAGGATGTAGCGATGGATCTCCTAATATTACAATGCAACCTCAAGATGTTGAAATTTGTGAAGGATTTTCAACAAATTTTTCTATAACAGCTGCAAATGCTGATAGTTATCAATGGCAAGGAAATGCTAATACAGGTGCAGGTTGGGAAAACATTATGGATAATGCTGATTTTCAAGGGGCAAGCACAGAGATATTAACTATAACAGATGTTAGTGTTTTTAATGGATCTACATTTCGATGCATAGCTTCTAATTCTATTGGCTCTTCTACATCTCAACCTGGTGAACTAACTGTACTTTTTGAACCTAATATTATTAGACATCCATCAAATGCTCAATCTTGTGTAGGATGCTCCTCTGGATTTGTCGTAGAAGCTTCAGGTGATGGTCTTACCTATGAATGGTTTGTGAGCAGTAATGGTGGAGTTAGCTTTACTCCGACAATAGATGGTGTTCTTTATAACGGCTCAGCAACAAATAAATTAGAATTATCTGCTATAAATGGATCTGAAGACGGTAATCTCTATCATTGTATTATATCTGGAACATGCGGAAGTAATGTACAATCAAATCAAGCATCGCTTAGTCTATCTGGAAATAATCAATCTTTGATGGAAGGTGATCTTTCTTTTGTTTCCTTTAACGCAGATGACTCAGAAGACAATTTTTCTTTTGTCCTATTGACCTCTATAACAGGTGGTACTGAGATTAACATTACGGACTTCGGATGGACAGATGACAATGCTTTTCAGAATTGCCCAAATGGGCAAACGGCAGTTACAGATGGAATTATTACATGGGTAGCAACTGAATCTCATTCATGCGGAACAGAAATCAATATTCAAGGAAAAACAAAATTATCCTCTAATGAAGGCGTAGTTTTTGGAACACAAACTACCTCTTCAAATCCACTAGAATATATAAATATACCTAGTGGTGGAGACCAATTATTTGCTTATCAAGGTACTTTTTCAAATCCAACACTTCTTGCAGGTTTTGAAAATTCTGGAGGATGGGAAGTCTCTTTAACAAATTGTGAGATTACATCAAGTAAATCTATTTTGCCTTCTTCATTAACCACTGGTTTTTCTGCGATGGATATAACACCTGAAGTTGATAATATTAGGTATGATTGCACCAATATCACGCAGGAAGATCCTAATGTGCTTAGAGCTGCATTCCATGATCAATCGAACTTTATTCAAGATAATACAAGTCCATTTTTAGGTCCAATAAATTGTAATTTCGCTTGTTGTGCTAATCAAAACACAAATATTATGTTTGTAGATGTATCTGCAACAGGAAGTAACACAGGATTATCGTGGACCGATGCCTATACAAGTCTTCAAGATGCTTTAGCTGCAGCAAGATCATGTGGAGTTCCTTCCTCTATTTTACTAGCTAATGGAGTTTATTATCCCGATCAAGGTACAACTGTTACTGTAGGAGATAGAACATCTTCATTCGTTATAGATTTCGTCACTCAAATTGAAGGTGGATACGATCCTGTTACAGGACTTCAAAATTATAATGGCGAGACAATACTATCAGGAAACATTGGCAATCATTTAATAAACACTGACAATAGTGAACAAATTTTACGTGTTCTACAAGATGCATCTATTTCTAACTTGACTGTAGAAGGAGCATATAATGACAATAATTCAAACATTGCAGGTGGAGGGATTTATGCAAATGATGGATCGTTCATTAATTTGATAATCAGAAATAATCATATAACAGCAACTAATGGATTAGGTGGCGGAATTTATGCTTCCGGAAATGGTATAATTATGGAAGGAGTTCTTATCCACAATAATTCATCTCCTGTTTTTGGTGGAGGGATTTCATTGGAAAATTCTTTTGATTCAAACATATTAAAAAATGTTACAATAGCTGATAATGTCTCAGCTAGTAATGGAGGAATAGATGTTAATAACGTTACGGTAGATATTTCTAATTCCATAATATTTAATAATACCCCTTCTGGAATTAATTTATTTGGTAGCACAGTGAATGCTGAACATTCCATTCTGGAAACAAGTCCAGTATGGCCTGGAATTGGGAATTTCAATTCAGATCCTAACTTCATCAATAACGTTCAAGATAATTATCAAATCAGCACATGCAGTAATGCTTGGCAGAATGGTTTAACAAGTTCTGCTCCCACTTCTGTTGTTGATTTGCAAGGAAATAATAGAATTAAGCAAAGTGTAATTGATATAGGAGCATTTGAGTTACAAAGCTCGAATCTAAGAAGTCAGATTACGTTAAGTGGACTGGTAAATTACACTTATAGTTGTACAAAAGCTTTAGATTTTGAAATTCCAGCTTCTCAACCAAACGTTGAATACAAGCTGTTTACACCAAATTTAGAAGGTCCATTTATTGGCGATGGAACTGATCTAATACTGAGTACTTCTCAAGATATCACAGAGGGATTTCATTTTTTAACAGGAGAAAGAAATGGGGCTAATAAATTAAGTTTTGCTGATAACAAAAGAGTAACTATCCCATATGACGCTGACCTTGCACTTTCAGCTGATGAAGACTTCACTTTAGAAGTAGGATTTAATGTAGACAACACTTCTTCAATTAATCGTTTTTATTCTCAAGAAGGAAGCATAGGAATAGGTTTAAATGGAAATAATGTATTTATTACAAGATATACAATTGTAGATATATTTACCGGAGGAATTGGCATACAACCTAACACTGATCACGTATTGAAAATTGAACAAAAGATAATAGGTCCTGACCTTGTTCGATTTTTCGTTTCTCTGGATGGGGTTTTAAAATGGACAGGAACTCAGACTCGTTCTTACATTGCAAATACAAATCCTATAAATGTAGGAGGTAGACCTAATTCACAATGGGTAAATGGTGATTTAGATTTTATTGAGATTAAGAAAGGTAGAAAAATTGCATTACGCTATGATTTTACAACAGGCTATGATAGTGAAACTGTATATGATTTACGAACGCTATCGGATGGTGAATCTCCAAGAAATGGATCGATGATAGGATTTACACCATCTACAGACTGGGTTTCCGGAGGAGATACATTAGCAAATCTTTGTATTCCAAATCAATTACAAATTGTAACATATTCACCTATTCCTGTTAATCATATCGTAAATGATCAAATAGATGACGGATTTGAATCTTTAAAATTTATGGTAGAGCATTCTTGCCCTAATGATACTATAAGATTTAACCCATTATTGGATAACAGTCCTATAATATCTGGCACTATGATTGACATTTTACAAGATTTAAATATTATTGGCAATGGTTCAGATAAGACCTCTTTACAATGTACTGATATTAATAGATATTTCTTTATTCCACCTTCATCAAAAATTTTAATGAAAGATCTAGAGTTTCAAAATAATCCTAATGTATTTAGCGAATTTTTTATAAGCGATGATCATACATTGGAAGATGTAATCTTTTCTGCTTATCCATTTGAAGAACAACCGTTTTTAATTGATGAACTATCTAACCTGAAAATTAAAGGAGAAGTGAAAATTCAAGATTAATAAGAGACTTACTAGTGTATAACTCTTTGATTTCTATTGCGTGAGGAATGCGAAGGACTTGTCCCGAAATAGCTGAGACATAGTTTTCAAACAAGTTTATTTGATATTTTAGCATCATAAAACGCCGAATTAAATCTAGCAATAAAAAGCTATGAAGGGATGAGCTAAAAGCGAAATCCGTAGCTCTCCGACCCTTGATATGACAACGGAATATCAAGGGGCACGCCCCTACCCATATAAAAACTACTTTGCCACTAATACCAATTTAATTTCAAAATGTCGTATAAAATTTTGATACTTAATTTTTCTAGTTCGAGTTAAAAAACGTAGGCATAACAGTAGTTACGGCGAGGCTTTTTAAGGAAGAAATTGAAAGATTAAGTAAAAAGAAATGCGACATTATGGAGTTAAATTGGTATAAATTCTATTTTCGTAACGCGTTCCACACCTTTATCCAATATGTATAATGATTTTTACATGCATTCGTTTAACCTAACTTGACATAGATACATATCCCCAAGAAATAGATAACTTGTGCGACAATCAACCACCACACCATAGGGTTTTTCCATTTTTCACTCCCCTTCTCTACGTAATATATCCAGTAACTAAACAAACTGATGCACACAAACCATGTTACATAATTTTGAATAGGAACATGTTCGGAAACCCATGTCCAATATCCTAAATGAATAGCCACTGGTTCTATAATAACATCTAGCGAAGTGACCAATAATCCCACAATCAAAGCTTTAAGTATATTACTTATTTTAGCGCTTCTCATTATATAAGTAAAGCCATAAGTTAAGACGAACCAATTCAGTCCTATAATAGGTGGTGTATCCCATAATTGGGGACCGAAAGGGAACCCATAACTGTATTCACCAAATGGAAATCCAGTATTTACCCCTATCACTTCTACTGTAAATCCCAGCACGGCAACAAGCACCATATATATCCAAAAAGACTTTCGTTTTTCTTCATGAAAATACAGCATCAAGAAGAATGTCAACATAAGATTTACAGCCGTAAGATTTACAAAAAACGACCGAAAATTCGTCATCACACCTATCATTCCTGATACGTGAACCAATATCATAAATGCACCGATATAAGTTGCTATCTTGTTTTTGTCTTTCATATGATTTCCGTTGCAATTTTAGCACTCAACAAACATAGCGGAATTCCTCCTCCTGGATGAACCGAACCGCCTACAAAATACAAACCTTTAATTTTTCGCGAAAAATTAGGTTGGCGAAGAAAAGCGGAAAGCCAATGATTACTGCTCGAACCATATAATGCTCCATTATGAGACAGTGTTTTACTCTCTATCACACGAGGATCTGCTATATATTCCTCTTCTATAAGATTGCCTAAATCAACACCTAGTTTCGCACTTAATTTTGAAATTACTTGATTTCTTAATTCACCAATCATCTTATCCCAGTCTTGCCCGAAATCAGCTGGAACATTAATCATTGTAAACCAATTTTCACCATGTATCGGTGCATCCCCTTCATGGTGTTTTGAACTTATATTCACATAAATAGTGGGATCTTCAGGAATAACTTTATCCCCAAATATCTGCTGAAACTCCTTCTTATAATCCTCACTGAAAAAGATATTATGCAATCCAAGTTGATCAAATTTCTTCCCTACACCCCAATAAAAAATCACTGCTGAACTTGACTTTTCTCGATTGGAAACCGATTTTTTATCCATATCAAGCAGACGTTCAAAAGTAAACTGTACATCCATATTTGACACTACCACATCTGAATAGTAAATTTCTCCATTGACCTTAACACCTATCGCACGATTTCCCTCTTGTAATATTTCCTCCACCTCTTGACCTAAATAAAATTCTACTCCTTCTTCCTCCGCTAACTTTGTCACTGCCTGAGGAATCGCATACATTCCACCTACCGGAAAGTATGTACCATATCGATGTTCCAAAGATGAAATACTATTCAAAATTGCACTTGCCCTGAATGGACTTGAGCCATTATATGTTGCATATCTATCAAACAATTGAATTAAGCGTGGATCCTGTAATTGCTTTTCATTAACCGTATGCATAGACTTCATCATATCCAAAACATACGAGTGCGTAAGTGACCTAATCACGCGCGGACTCATCCATGTCTTTAGTCTATGCAGGCTGTTTTCAAGAAAGACTTTACCTGCATTTTCGAAAATCTTCGCATTTGTGTGAAAGTATTTTTCTAGAGTCGTTTTATCTATATTAAAGGTATTGCACGCTTCTTGAATAAATGCTTCTTCATCTGTTTTTGCAGTGAAAGAAGTATCATCACTGAAAAAATACTTACACGCTTCATTACATGAAATATAAGAGAAATAATCCCTCGGATTCTTGTTCACAAGATGAAAAAGTTCATCAACATACTGCGGCATGGTAAATAAAGATGGACCAAAATCAAATCGATACTCACCTTTTCTAAATGTGTGTAATTTCCCACCAGTAAACTCATTTTTGTCGAATACTTTGACACTAAAGCCCTTTGCTTTGAGTCGAACTGCCGAGGCAAGTCCACCTATTCCTGCTCCTATTACTATAGCCGATTTCGTCAATGTAGTTGATGTTTCATTTCGAACAAAAAACAAGGATTATTTGTTCTGCTTTAGAACTAAACAAAATGGATGAAACCTATAGCAATCATTGGAGGTGGACTAACGGGATTAAGTTGTGCTTATCATTTGAATAAGGCGGGAATTGATTATCGAATTTATGAAAAAGAGAATGAAATTGGTGGTCGTTTACGTACTGAATCTATCGACGGATTTACTATTGATCGCGGATTCCAGGTATATTTGACTGCTTATCCAGAAGGCAAGAAAGTACTTGATTATGAGGCACTTGACCTTAAAACATTTGATCCAGGTGCTATTATTTTACAAGAATCTGGAAGTCAGGACATGATCTATGATCCACTCAGAATGCCTTCTAAATTTATGACTTCTTTTAGAGCAGATGTCGGTTCATTTTGGGATAAATTCAAGATTCTTTCTCTTAGATCCTCGGTTTTAAAGGACAGATTAGAAATGATGTTTGAGAAAGATCGTGGTTCTACTATGGAATTTTTAACTTCTTTTGGCTTCCGCCCAAAGATGATAGAGCGGTTTTTTAAGCCTTTTTATGGTGGCATTTTTCTGGAGGATGACTTAGTTACCGATGCAAGGATGTTCCGTTTTATTTATAGAATGTTTAGCTTAGGTCATGCTGCACTTCCTAAGAATGGCATGAAAGAAATCCCTCTCCAACTAGCGAAAACTTTGGATTCATCCAAAATAATTACTGGTGCTTCTGTGAATAAAATAACAGACAATGAACTGGAGATAGAAGGAGAAAATGCAATCTCATTCGACCATTGTGTGCTAGCTGTGGAAGGTGATTCGGCTAGTTATTTGACGGGAAACAGCAAGTTAAATAAGGAATATGTTAGTTCGACGCAATTTTATTTCAAAGCAAGTGAACGACCTTACAGCGAAAAATTGATAGCTCTTAATTCGAGTGCGAGTAAAGTAGTGAACAATATCTGTGTATTAAATAATATTGTGGAGGCTTACGCCCAAAGTGGTAACTTGATTTCATGCACGGTATTAGGAGACAAAGAGAATAAGGTAGGCGAAAAAATGGTTTTAGATGATCTAAAGAAATGGTACCCTGAAGCAGAAAATTGGGAATTAATTAAACGCATTCCTATTCGTTACTCTTTACCAGACCAAAAGAAAGTGAACTACTCCAAGGAAGCACAAGTTGTTGGTAATAAAGTGATTGCAGGAGACTTTATACAGAATGGATCTATTAACAATGCTTTAAAAATGGGAGCAGCGGCGGCAGAAAAGATCGTAAATCTTCAAGGCTAAATATATTATATAAGACATAATTTCAAAAAACATCCACTTTTTCGAATTATTTTTCGTTATTTAGGAACTTAATGCATGTAAAGAACATTATAAACTAGACGAAATAAAAAGACCTATAATAAATTGCGTGCAAGCGATTATTATAACACGAAAATTCAACACATATTATTAAAAGTTTTAAGATGCTAAGCACTTTGGCATTGAATTAGCATTTAATGATATGAATTTTTGTTGGAAAGGAATTAATCATTTCAGAAACAAAATAATTAGAATTATAGATTTTAAATATACAGAGTTAATTAGATGAGAGCACTAAAAATTACGAGTACGATCACAAGACGTGATGAACAATCGATTGAAAAGTATTTTACAGAGATTTCGAAATTTGATGTTTTAACTCCAGAAGAGGAGATAAAATTATTTCAAGATTTGAAAAATGGAGATGAAGAAGCACTTTCAAAGATTGTATCTCATAACCTTAGATTCGTAGTATCGGTTGCAAAGAAGTATCAGAACCTAGGCCTAAAATTAGGAGACCTTATTAATGAAGGAAACGTGGGGTTAATTACTGCTGCAAAAAGATTCGATGAAACGAAAGGTTTTAAATTTATCTCTTACGCTGTATGGTGGATTCGTCAGTCAATATTACAGGCTGTTAACGAAAAATCCAGAAAAATCCGTTTACCACTTAATCTAAAGTCAATAGGAACGAAAGTTCAATCAACTATTGATGAAATCTATCAACTTGAGGAGCGTATTCCAACAGTGGAAGAATTAGCAGAAGCTACAGGATTAACAGAAGATGTTATCCAAAACTCTATCGCTAATCACCACAGATGTAAATCACTAGATGCGCCGATAAATGATGATGGAGATGGATCTCTTGGTAGTCTATTAATGGATGAATCATTAGATTCACCGGATTTTGAATTAGCTGTAAAAGATTCACAGAAGATTGAAATTGCTCACTTACTTAGTATGTTACCAGAGCGTCAAGCAACAATTATATCCATGTATTACGGCATTGGTCGTAAACATGCAATGACACTTGATTCTATTGCAACGCATATGGGACTTACTAGAGAAAGAGTTCGTCAGATTAAGGATAAAGGAATCATCAAACTTCGTCAGAAGAGTGATAATTTCCAACCTACATTCTCGATGAATTAATTCTTAAGTGGGAATTAGAATATAAGAGCCAACTTCCGAAAGGTAGTTGGCTTTTTTTTGTCGCTTCGTCTACGCTCAGCGACCGGTAGACTTAGTTCAGGACAAGCAGCTGCGCTCAGCGACCGGTGGACTTAGCTCAGGACAAGCGGCTTCGCTCAGCGACCAGAAGTAGGCTTCGCTCAGGACAAGCGGTTTAGCTCTCCTACCTGTGTACCCGTCAGGTGATGAACATTTTCTGTAATTTTTTCAATTGTCCAATTCCACCATTGGATTTCTAGAAGTTCTTTAATGATGTCTTCATCAAATCGTTTTCTAATTTCTTTTGCCGGATTACCTCCCACTATCGAATAAGGTTCAACGTCTTTTGTTACAACAGATTTAGTTGCAATTATTGCACCATCACCAATCTTTACTCCTGGCATTATCGTGCTTCCATAACCTATCCAGACATCATTCCCTACTACAGTATTTCCTTTGTTTGGATATTCTTTTCCATCCATTGCATTTGACCAATCTTCCCCAAAAATTGCAAAAGGAAAAGTTGATATTGCATCACTTAAATGATTTGCACCATTCATTATGAAAGTAACATCGGAAGCTATCATACAGAATTTACCGATAATCAATTTATCTCCTATGAAGTCGAATAGATATTTTACATTCTTTTCAAAGTTTTCTACCGATTCAAAATCGTCATAATAAGTATAATCCCCAACAATGATATTTGGATTCTTTACTATGTTTTTCAAGAAACATAATCTATCATAATTACTAAGAGGGAATTTTTTGTTCTTATCGGGAATATTCATTTATTATGATTTAGGGTGTATAATATTAATGCAAAAACGTTTTAAAACGATTTTCTCTTTTACTAAAAATTCATTTGTAGAAGTTCATCCAAATCTTCATAAATGGGAATCTTATATCTTTCGCAAACTACGTCTATATTTCCTTTTTTCCAAAATCCTTTTTCACAACATACTAGCAACTTCCCACTCCTAGCAGATAATCCTAATTCTAATAATGAAATCGGAGATTGTGAACTTGGCAATAAACACATTATTATTTTATCTGCACGTTCTAATCCATCTAATTCCCAATTTACCTGCTTATAAAAGTGGGGATTATCCAATTCTTCCTTCCATGAAGAATCCCATTCTTCTCTTATAGGATTTAAAATCACATAATCTTCTAAACGCGCAAAATATTTCTCCACCTTTGATTGCCAATTATCTGCCTTTCCTTTTTCTATTGAACCTGCAAGAAATATTAATTTATTGGTTCTATGATCTCTAGTAATAGTATTAGGCGGTTTTATTATTTTCACTGATAATTGTTTATTGATAAAATAGCTATGGCACTTTTCTCTATCTTAATTTCCTACCCTAAAACATTTAATACCAATTTAACTCCATAATGTCGCATTTCTTTTTACTTAATCTTTCA
>CAZSKA010000088.1:0-13604 GCA_964607315.1 uncultured Saprospiraceae bacterium
AAAAATTAAGTATCAAAATTTTATACGACATTTTGAAATTAAATTGGTATAACTCGCGTTATGAAAAAGAATAAAAGAAATAAACTGTATAAAAACAAAAAAAGGGATCAAGCAAAGCTTAATCCCTTTTTTTATAATCTTGATAGAATTACTCGCAAGTAAAACCAGCTAATTCTAAAATAGTTACTTGGTCTGCAACAGTTGTTGAATCAATTCTAGAATCAATTCCTAAAGTAGTTAAAACTACATCATCACCATCTGCACAAACTTCAGTAGTTGTTGTAATTCCTGAAAGATCTTGAGTACAAGTTTGACATTCTGCATCTTCACCTCCACAAGAAGACATGATACTAATAACTGCTAAAGAAAGGAATAACGCTAATAAATTGCTAAATTTCATTATAAAGTGTTTTAAAAGTTTTCAAATTGCAAAAGTAATGAATTTATAGTCATTCTAACTGAAAGACATATACTTATTTATTAAATTTAACTATAATCTAAAGTAGCAAATTATTAATTGCATTTAAACTGATTTTCGATAAATTCTTCTGCAATATTCATTGTCTAGCAATAATTTGGGATGCAATTTTATTAAAAACAGACTACAGAAACTAACCAATAATTATATTTGCAAAACTATTACCTTTGCTTATCCGAATATTTAAACATGAAAAAGCTATTTCTACTCTTATTTGCCCTTCCCATTTTCATCCAAAGTTGTGGGTATACATTCTCAGTTGTTTCACATGACAGGACGTACTATAGTGATACAAATTCATCTGGTGAAAGAAATTCATCTGGTGAAAGAAATACGAATGGCGGTGGATCTTTGTCTGAGCTAAAAAGTTCTGGAGCAAACAAATGTTATGCAAGGTGCTTAATTTCAGACAAATATGAAGATATAGAAGAAACTTATGCTATTTATGATGGTGAATATCCAAACGAAGATATAGAACTTGAAAAAGTAACTTTAGAATTTCATGGATTTTACAAGGAACTAACAGTTGAGGATGCAGAACGCTTTCCAGAACAATACAATGAATACAAGCTAGGCCTTATGGTGGAAATTCCCATATTATATGAAACAATCATAGTTGTTACGGATACCACTCAAACTAAAGATTTTCATCTAGAATCATTCATGATTCCTACTTTAGTAAAAAAAGGTGGTTTTACAGAATGGCGTCCAGTTGTCTGTGACACTAAAGTATCCGAAGGTATATGTGAAGCAGCAGCTAATGTATTAATAAATCAAAAATTTCTGAATAATGCTTATCTGTCTACTGGGGAATTTGATAACACATTAAAAAAAGCCCTAGTAAATTATCAAAAATATCATGATTTACCTTTAGGCAACTTGGATTTTGAAACTATTAAACATCTAGGCTTAGAGAGTTATATTCATTAAAGAATTCATGAAAAATTACGTCTTTATATTATTCATGTTTATTGTACTTCTTCAGGGTTGTGGATATAATGTTTCATTAATCTCTAGTGAAGATAATTCTAAAAATCTTGAGGAAAACAAAGAAAATGAAAAGAGAACCACAACAGTACAAACTAAATCCGTCATAGAATTTCCTCCATATAAATCTGGAAAATATGATATAGACAAGTGCTATAAAAAATGTGTTACGCCAGCCTATTTTCATGTTTATCATGAAAAATACCCTGTTTTTAATGGAGATTTTGAAACTGTAGCAGATGATGAAATAAAAGAGGTTGTCATTAGAGACATACCTGCTCGAACAGAATGGGTGAAAACTGCAAGTAAGAATTGCTCTTCACCCAATGTAGAAGACTGTCTAACTTGGTGTCTAGTAGAAAAACCTGCTGAGAAGATTGTTAGAACAATTGTAATTGATACAGTGAAAAATAAATCTTTTGAGATAGAATCAATTGAATTAAGAAAACAAATAAATAGAGGTGGAGAATTAGATTGGTATGAAGTCGTTTGCAAAGAAGAAATATCTAAAGAATTCGTTTATCAACTTCAAGTGAAACTGTTCGAATTAAATTACCTTGAAACAGTAGAACGAGAATTAGAGAAAATACCAAATGAAGTCTATAAAGCACTTTACAAATATCAATTAAATAATGATCTACCCTATTTACATTTTAATCGCATAACAATAGAACAATTAGATCTTACAAAATATCTTATCAAACAAAAATCAACAGATTCTATATCGACTAAATTAGGATCAAATAAAATCTCTACAAGTCATCCTGCCTTAAATTTAAAATCTCCTAAAAGATACGACTGCCAAGGAAGAAATTACATACCAGATCAATATATTACACAATCAAAAACTTTCCCCATTTTTACAGGAGATCTAGAACATTCAGAGATTTATTTAAAAGAAATCGAAATTAAAACACATCCTTCTTATTCAGAATTTATAAAAACCATTAACCGCAATTGTCGATCAGATAATCCTAAAGATTGTATTGTTTGGGAAATTCAAGTTATGCCACCAACACATGAGTCAGTAAAAATTGTATCAGATACAAGTAAAACAAAAAACTATCAATTGAAAACTTTTGAAATTAAAACGCTTGTTAGTTCGGCAGAATTTACAGAATGGCGTACTATACTCTGCGATAAAAAAATTACGAAAAGTTTTTTAACCTCTTTATCTGTACTTTTAATGGAGAATGGCTTTTTAGATAAATTTGATCCACATATTGAATCATTTGATGAAAATTTAAAGAACGCACTCATAAATTATCAAAAAGCAAATAACTTGCAAGAAGGTCATCTAGATTATAAGACTCTAAAGCATCTCGGTTTAGAAAGTTTTTTTGATTTTTAGAAATTATCATTAGCAAAAAACATTACTTTGAATCCATACTTTTTCTCTTCTTCGAAAATCTAAGGCTGTTACACATACAGAGAAAAAAAAGTAGAATTAAAATGTGAAATTTTAATCCTCTACATTACTATACCTAATGAAGCAAGAGTTTCCATGTCCATATTTCCCACAGGTAAATTATTTTCTCTCTGATAATTTATCAATGCTTTTTTTAATTTCGCCCCAACAGAGTTCTTTTGATAATCAATTTGATTAAGATAACCTTTCTTCATTAATTTACTTTGTAAATCAATAATAAAATTTTTATCAACTTCCTTGTCACATACTACTTCTCTCCATTCAGTAAAACCACCTTTAGAAATCAAAGTTTCCGTCTTAAAGGTTTGCATATAAAAGTTGCTAGATTGTGTGGTATCTACCAGTATAGTTATCGTCTCTTTTTCAGCTGGCATTTGCATAGCACTCCAAACTAAACAATCATCTGGATCATCAGATAAACAATTTTTATCAGATTTTTTCTTATACCATCGTTTACCTGCTGCTTTGAGAACTATTTCTATCTCTTTTAAATCAACATCTTCTTCCTGTGAATTACCATAGTATATTGGATAGATCTCTTCTTTTATTTCGTATTGATCTTGAATAAGGCATCTAGCATAGCACTTATTTGTTTCTGAATTTGGTGAATCTGCAGAATGTAATTTAGAGGAATTATCATATTTTCGATAATTTGGATCGTAATCCTCATCAGATTCAAGAGATAAATCCTCTTCATAATAATTCGACTCATCTGTTATCGAATTATAAATAGCACAACTTTGAATAAAGAAGCTAATTAAGAATAAAAATAGGATGTGTTTTTTCATAGCTCAGAAAATAATTAATATTCGAATGTAAATGTAAAATTTTAATCCTTGAATGACAACATCCTATTTATTAAATACATAGTCAAAAGCAAAATTAAGAATCTGACATTTCTTACATTTTCCACATCTTATGCACTCTATCTTTTTTCTTCATCATCTTCGTACCTTTAAGAGTCTCCCACAAAAATAGACCTGAAATTTTCTCAACTTTTGTAGTTTTTTCTTGAAAATCGACCAAGGTGCCTTCTACGTCTTCATTCGGAATAATGAAAGACCACATATTAATTGTTCCCGTATTCTTTTCAACCAATACTGATTTAAAAAATGCATGGGGAATAGGTAAGCTAACATCAATATTCTCCTTATTATCTCCTATCATTTTCACTTCTTTATCAAAATAGAAAAGCGGGCCAGAGATAACATAGGTTTCTAGAATCTTCTTATCTGAATCTAGCCTTCTTACTGCATCCTCTAGATCTTTCCATAAACCCTTATTGCATTCAGGTCTTTGAGGGCACATATTTGACAATAGAAAAGTTTCACTATTTTGTATCTGTGTTTCGATTTGATTGGCACTTGCAATGAGATGACCTCTCTCATACCCAGACTTCACATAAACTTCTTTATCCGCACGAAATGTCTCGGGAATTCTATAATCTGACCTAAAAACATCTTTTCTAACGACCTTGGTCTTATCTGAATCAACAATTTCGAGCGCCCATTTTGCTTGTCGGAAATAATATGAATATCCGAGCACATAATGCCTATTGTATAAAATCTGATCTGCTGCAGGCAGTCCATAGCGTGTTTCTCTCTTTAGATTGGGGTAATCCATTTTTCAATATGTTTTTAATTTGATTTTCTTAAAGTTAATCAATATTTCTCCTTTTCAAGATTCCTTCATTAATTATTCAATATTTACAAACGGAAAACCCTAACTTAGCCTCGTCACTATCACAATCACAAAAAAATGAAATCATTCATATTTATCCTAATCTTTGGATTCGTAAGCACTTTGGGCGTAAGCCAAAAAATTGATATAGCTAAAAATAGGAAAAACACTTCGTTAAATGGGCAATGGAAATATATCGTTGATCCGTATGAAAATGGATTCTACAACTATAGGTATGAACCATTTGAAAATCAAAGTAATCCGGGTAATGGTGCATTTTTTACAAATGCAAAACGCAAGAACAAAGCAGATTTAGTTGAATATGATTTTGACAAAATGGACAGTATCCAAATTCCAGGAGACTGGAATACGCAAAAAGAAAAACTATTCTATTACGAGGGCAGTATCTGGTTTAAAAAATCATTCGATTACAGAAAAAATGATCCTAAAAATAGAGTCGTTCTTCACATTGGTGCTTCTAACTATGAAACCGATGTTTATCTCAATGGAAAGAAATTAGGAAAACACTTAGGTGGTTTTACTCCATTTAGTTTTGAGATAAGTGAACATCTTAAAGAACAGGATAATTTCGTAATCATAAAGGTCGATAATAAACGAAAAGCCGAAGCTGTTCCTACGCTAAATACAGATTGGTGGAATTACGGTGGCATCACTCGTGATGTAAAAATAGTAGAAACAAGCCCTACATACATTGATGATTTCACTATTCATGTAGATCCTTCTAATAGAACGAATATTAAAGTAGAAATACTTTTGGACGGAAGTCAAAAAGCAAACCAAAAAGTAGAATTAAGGATTCCGGAACTTGGTTTAAATGAGCAATTAACAACTAATGAAAATGGTCGAATTAATTTTGATTGGGAATCGGACGAGATAGACTATTGGTCGCCAAGGTCGCCTCATCTATACGATGTAGAAATCAAAACTGCAGAAGATAGGCTTACTGATAAAATAGGTTTTAGAACAATAGAAACTAGAGGAAAGGACATACTCTTGAATGGCGAATCTATCTTTCTTAAAGGAATTTCTATACATGAAGAAAGCCCCATTTCTGGAGGAAGATGCAGCACGAAAGAAGATGCTAAAGTCCTTTTGACATGGGCAAAAGAATTAGGATGCAATTATGTACGATTAGCACATTACCCTCATAATGAGCATATGATAAAATTGGCGGATGAAATGGGTATTATGGTGTGGGAAGAGAATCCTGTGTATTGGACCATTGATTGGAAAAATGAGTCGACTTATCAAAATGCAAAAAACCAACTCAAGGAACTCATCGAAAGAGATAAGAATAGAGCAAGTGTCATTATTTGGTCTATGGCAAATGAAACACCTACAAGTGAAGCTAGAAATATATTCTTAAACAATCTCGCGAGTTTTGCTAAGGATGCAGATTCTACTCGATTAATTAGTGCAGCACTAGAACAACATGATTATAAAAATCAGAAAAATGTACGTACTATAGGAGATCCTTTTTCTGATGTAGTAGACATCTTAAGTTTCAACCAGTATATAGGTTGGTACGATGGAGGGATAGAAAAATGCCAAACAATTTCATGGCTAATTGAGCAAGACAAACCTGTAATCATATCGGAATTCGGTGCAGGTGCAAAACATGGATTACATGGCGAAAAAGATGATAGATGGACGGAAGAATACCAAGAATTCTTATATGAAGAAACACTTAAAATGATTGATAAAATTGATCAGCTTAGAGGCGTTTCCCCATGGGTATTAGTAGATTTCCGATCACCAAGACGAGTTTTACCTGAAATTCAAGACAATTACAATAGAAAAGGATTGATATCAGAAAAAGGAGAAAAGAAAAAAGCGTTCTTTGTATTGAAAAATTACTACGACAAAAAATAAGCCTATGAGATCATTTTATAACCTCGCTTCTATATCTATTATTTTATTTATAACGATACTAGCTTGTCAACAAACTCCGGAAGTAGTAGATCAAGAAATAATGGTAGAATCAGCTAAAGTTATAGGTGTAAGTTGTACTGGTCAAGAAAATAATTATACGTTATCAGTTACTATAGAAAGTCCTGATACTGGATGTGATCAGTATGCTAACTGGTGGGAGGTTATAAATCTACAAGGAGAATTGATTTACAGAAGAATCCTAGGACATAGTCATGTAGACGAACAACCATTTACAAGAAGTGGCGGTCCTGTTTCTATTGGTGCAAATGACACGATTATTGTGAGAGCGCACATGAATAATCTTTCCTATGGAACCCAAGTTTTTAAAGGAGTGGTAGCAAATGATTTATATGAAGATTTTTTAGATGCTAATTTTGGCTTGGAACTTGAAACTCAAGAACCCTTACCTGGAGATTGTCCTTTTTAATTTAAAACCGCATTATGAATAGAACTTTGTAATGCCTGTCCGACAATCAAAACTTTGGAAGGCGGAAGAACTGAATTGCCTAATAAATAAGGACTTTTGTGAATACATCATTACCTGTGACGCTTTAGTGTTAACTTGTGACGACACAGCCTTAGTATCCACTAACTCCTTTGGCGCTACAAGTAAAGGTGAATGAACAAAAGTTGACGAAGCTTTTATTTCAAAGGCATTTCGGGTCGGAATAGATTTTCTATTGTATAAAACGGGTTAAAGCGAATACAAGTTAAGGAAATGTTTACTTAAGATTATCTTAGTTTACATGGATTTGTTCAACGATTTCCTTCATCTTATCTTTCTGTAAAGGCTTGTTTGCGAAGTCAATTACATTACAATAGGCATTGGATCTTTCTTTATAAGATGGATCGTTAGAAGTGGTAAGTATTACAAATTTAGTTTTCACATTTGGGTTCTTTAAATTATATGCATCCATGAATGACCAACCATCCATTAAGGGCATATTTATATCGAGAAAAATTAGATCTGGACAAGTATTTGAATCACTACATTTTTCAATCAATGCAGTAGGATCATCATGAAATTCTATAGAGCATCCCATTTCTCTTAACATTGTAGATAAGGTCAATTCATGGAATCGATTTATCATATAATCATCATCAAGAAAAATAATATTCATTTAAGTACGAACTTTTATTTTAGGTAAATATAATTGTTAATAAGAAATAGAAAATCCTTCGAAATATACAGTTTCAATTTCATTACACTTGTAAGACTCTAAAAATAATCAAAACACCCATAAATATTCAAAATATTAACCTATTCCAAAAGACATTGAAATAAGCTATTAAAATTTTGCTTTGAATTCAGAATTAATTTTGAGATACAACATTAACATTCATATAAGGAATAGGCAATTCTACTCCTTCTCTTTCGAATGGTTTTTTAACCTACTCAAGCATATAATATTAAGTAACTGAGTAATCTTCACTTTTACAGAAAGGTAGATTATTCTATGTTATACAAATTTAACTTTCTAATCATTCTGCCTCACTTATTCCTTTTGCTGGATCGGTGCTTTTTTACTTAAAAGAATCATTCAGAATTAATAATTTTTGGGCTCGAGCCCAAAATAAGAAGAAAAAAACACTTTGATCTCTAAGATGGTCGACCAAATAAAATAGCACTGCCATTAGGCACAAACCCTATAAAATCAGTTAATTATAATTTTTTCAAAAAAAAACTCATCAATTGGTTCACCAATTTTCCGAATATTATTGTACATATGCGTTAAAGTTTATACTTTTAGTTCAATTTAAATCAAACATATGAAACTAAGTTTTACATTACTATTATTATTTGCACTTTCCTTTGGCTATTCACAAGGAAGTGGTGAGGTGATTATTACTGAAATTTACAATCGACCTCTAAAACCTACACAAGACCAATTAGATGCTGCATTAGCTAACAATCCTGATGGAGCAGATGTGACACCTAATGAAGGACACACTGAGTGGTTTGAAGTTTACAATACTACAAACGAGCCTGTTGATATGAGTGGATGGACTTTGACTGATGCGTCTAGCATGTCAAACTTTACTACAATCACAAGCTTTGTAATTGCACCGAATTCTTATGCTGCATTTTCAGGATTTAATATTCCTGATGCACAAGGAGGCGTAGAATTTGATTATTTCTATGAATACAAGAAACCAAGCTTTAATAACGAAAGTAGCTATTCTGATCCAGGAGACAATGCTTGTCCAGATGGAATTATCATTCAGAAAGCAGATGGTTCTTTAGTTGATGAAGTACGTTATGACTATGGTTATGGTGAATATTTAGGAAACGACAATTCAGGTGACTGTAAAGACAATGATGCAGCTGTGGGAATTCCTATGGCAGGTAGTTCATCTAGAGTTTCTTTTGCGCTTAACGTAGATCCAGCTGTAATGAATTCGGCAGATAATGACTTAGCAGAAAACTGGTTTTACTCTGATATAGTATATGATTCAGAAGGTGGACAATCAGGAACTCCTGGTTTAGCAAATGACGGAAGTATGCCGACAAGTACTGGTTCTGGTGAAGTTATTATTACAGAAATTTATAACAGACCGTTAAAGCCAACACAAGATCAGCTTGATGCTGCTCTTGCTAACAACCCTGATGGCGCAGACACTGAGCCAAACGAGGGACACACAGAATGGTTTGAGGTCTTCAACACTACAAACGAGCCAGTGGATATGAGTGGATGGACTTTGACTGATGCTTCAAGTATGTCTAATTTCTCTACAATCGAAAATTTTGTAGTACCTGCTCAGTCTTATGCAGTATTCTCTGGATTTAACATCCCAGCTGCACAAGGTGGAGTTGAATTTGATTATTTCTACGATTATAAAAAACCAAGTTTCAATAACGAAAGTAGTTATTCCGATCCGGGAGACAACGCTTGTCCAGATGGAATTATCATTCAGAAAGCAGATGGTTCTTTAGTTGATGAAGTACGTTATGACTATGGATATGGCGAATATTTAGGAAATGAAGAATCTGGAGATTGTTCTACTAATGATGCAGCAATAGGAATTCCTGAAGCGGGAAGTTCTTCAAGAGTTTCGTTTGCACTTAATGCTGATCCAGCTGTAATGAATGCTACAGACAATGACTTTGCTGAAAACTGGGCGTTCTCTACTATTGTTTATGATACAGAAGGAGATCAATCAGGAACACCTGGTTTATCAAATGATGGAATGGCTCCACCAGATCCAGGAACAGGCGAGGTAATTATCACAGAATATTACAACCGACCTTTAAAGCCAACTCAAGAGCAACTTGATGCAGCTTTACCTAACAACCCTGATGGCGCAGACACTGAGCCAAACGAGGGACACACGGAATGGTTTGAGGTTTACAACACGACAAACGAGCCAGTGGATATGAGTGGTTGGACTTTAACAGATGCTTCTAGCATGTCTAATGTTTCTACTATTACAGATTTCGTTATTCCTGCTAATTCTTATGCTGTATTCTCTGGTTTCAATATTCCTGAAGCTCAAGGAGGTGTAGTATTTGATTACTTCTATGATTATAAGAAACCAAGTTTTAATAATGAAAGCAGCTTTGCTGATGAAGGAGATACTTCTTGTCCAGATGGTGTAATTATCCAAAGAGCAGATGGTACATTAGTCGATGAAGTTAGATATGATTATGGATATGGTGAATATATTGGGAATGAGAATTCAGGGTCTTGCCAAAACAATACTTCTGCTATTGGAATACCTCCAATGAATAGTAGTTCAAAAGTTTCTTTTATGCTTGTTGTTGATCCTGCTGTCATGAATTCAGCTGCAAACAACAATCCTGGAAACTGGGTATTCTCTGAATTAGTATATGATACTTTAGGAAATCAAGTTGGAACTCCTGGTGAAGCAAATAACATTCAAGTTCTTGATACAGAGGATTTAGAAATTTTTGCAAACGAGTTTAAGTTATTCCCTAACCCTACATCAGATGAGTTATTCATCCAAACTTCTTTAAACGGAACTTATTCTTATGAAGTTTATGATATCTCTGGAAACATGATTATCGCTGAAACAGCTAACAGTAATTCTGTAAATGTTTCGTCAATGGCGAATGGAATGTATCTACTTAAGATTAATTATAAAGGAAAACCAATTATCAAGAAATTTAATGTTCTTAGGTAAAAGTTAACCTAAGTTTTACCATTTTAAAATGGTATAAATCCGATTTTAATTGGATGAGAGCAAACAACAAGAGGAGATACTGAAAAGTGTCTCCTCTTTTTTTATTGTAATACGAATTTAGGTTGAAAATTGGGAAGGTAATATTTAGGGTTCGCTTCACTCCCCAAAGTTTTCATCTGTTTTCTATGATAAGATTTTCTCCAGTAAATTTTGGCAATTTACCTTCGCTTGCCCCTCAAAACATCTTCACTAAAATTTGATAGAAGTTTTGAAATTCAAGTTTAATAAAAATCTATACTATTTTTTGAAATCTGAAACCTAAAAATCCCTCATACTCAATTAAATTCTTAAACTTTTGACTGCAAAATATTCCAAGCTGTGGATTTCTAGAATAGAACAAATCAAATTCTAATTTCCTAAGCTTTATTTTAGTAACAATATATTTCTTTCTCCCCCCGGAAGTATCGCTTAGTTTTCTACCTTTTTCATTCCTATCTTTAGAATTTAGGAATTTAACTTCCGAATTTTCAAGTTCTTTTTGGTTTTCACGTACATTAAAATAACTTTCTTCCCAGTCAATAAAGGAATCTGTTTGATCTGTATTAAAATGGATAGCCTTATATTTTTTTTCACTTACTTCAATATCTAAGATGCTAATTTCGGGTAATTTAAGAATTGTCATTTTTTCAAACATTCTCTCAGAAACTACCATAAAACTGCTAACCCCTGATAGTTCTAAATAATCAGTATGATAAGCTTCCTTAGTCAATTTAAAAAGAGGAAGTTTAATTATAGGAGATAATTCATTACCCATTCTTGTATTATTATAGGAATAATATTCATCCACATGATAGTCTTGAGGCCATACCCACTCAGTTTGAACATTATCCCTATTGCTAATTTGTAAATTATGCCAAATTTTATAAATCATAATACCTATATATTAACAAGAAACGTTCAAATTATTCTAATTGCCTTTCTATAAAACGAAACACCTTTTCTTTATAGACTTGACCACCAATTTGAAAGACATTATTATGATGAGCCCCTTCTACAATCTCTAGCTCCTTATCTTCTGAATTTAGATTTCGGAATAATGCTTTTCCGTATTCTACAGATATGTGTTCATCAGCATCACCATGTGCCATAAACACTGCTTGTTCTATATGTTTTACCGATTCTATTGGCATCACTTCTGCAGGTTTAAAATCTGCAATTTTACCAGCACGTCTCAATGCATAATTCGACATCCATTTAGCTCCTACTCCATTTAGCATCCGTTTTTTATAATCATGCACTATCACATGTAATTCGGCAAATGTACTTTGAACAACTCCAAATTCTATTCGCTTATCGATCTCCAATGCTTGTATCGCAAATGCTCCACCTAGAGAATTCCCCCATATCCCAATCTTCATATCTTGATTTCTCAATTTCACTAAATCTACGATAGCTTGAATGTCGTACTTTTCGTTATATCCATAAGTAGTATAGTCACCTTCACTCTTTCCATGTGCTCTATTATCAAATATGATAGACTCTATTCCCATATTGGCAAGCTCCATTCCAAGATTGATGTAACCTTGCTTATTATCACCTATTCCATGAACTAGAATAATTAGACCTCTCACTGAATCTACCCTCGTCTTCAACCAGTATGCATCCATTTCATCACCATTGAAGGCGGATATTCTTAGATACTCACTTTCTAAACCTAAACTAACAGGCGTTTGTGTTTCAACTTTACGAGGAGGTTGAATAATAAGATAAGGGGCAATAAAATGCAGAATAATAAAAACTATTACGATGAATAGAAAAACAAAACCTATTATTCCTTTTCTCCAGTTTTTCAAGCTTATGTAATTATTGTTTAATTACTTGACTATTTTGAAGCACTACCAAATTTCCATCTTTCTTTCCTTGAATATGGATGTAATAAACTCCTGCACTTACATTAGTCAAATCTATGGATTGAGTTGATACATTTGATGACAAACCAGCATACACAGTTCGTATTTGTTTCCCATTTACATCAAGTAGTGAAATTTCTACATCGAACAAAATCTCCGATTCAAGACTGATATTTGCAAAACTGCTTGTAGGATTAGGAGAAACAGAAATCTGTACTTTATCATTAAAAGGAAAGTTATTGGTAGCTGTAAAAACAGATGTATTATATGAAGGTCCTGTATTTTCTTCTGTTGCAAATGGTCTGACAGGAACTTCATGAGGATGTTCTAAACAGCCAAGATCTTTTAAGCCTATCTCAGATGGTCTTGCCTCCATCATAATATCATAATCAACATTCACATCAATAGGATCCATTCCTTCAAAAACAGGTATAGGTTTATAGCCTTCTTGCGCTGCATCAATAGCTGGACTTACACTTGTTGTTTCATAAAATCCTTCATCATTTTCTGTCAATACGGGGTTGATTATTTCTATGCCTTCAGGAACTGAAAATCCCAAATCTCCAAAAGCTATATTTCCTATCCAAGTCTCATTATCCGTAGGATTTCTAAATAAATCATCCTTAGGATCAGTAAATATATTATTTGCAAAAGTTACATCTTTTGGTTCATAATCTCCACCAGTTCCTCCTAATCTTAAGTCGTCACAATCAATAAAAGTATTAAAAGCAATATTTATATCTTGTAAAGGATCTGATTCTTCATTTTGGAGAAAAATTGAACGATCGTCAAGATCATAGAAATAATTATTATAGATATAATGCCGTCTACCTTCTCTTACTCGGATTCCACCTTTTCCATTAATAAAAAAGTTACCATAAACAACAGCATCATCACCATGTCTTAGCACTAATTCTCCTAAGGGATTATCTTCAAAAGTATTAAACCTATATACATTCTCTGTAGCCTTACTTGAAATGATTTCATCATCTCCAGAACACTGAGTAAAATAACAAAATTCAAC
>CAZSKA010000089.1:0-13435 GCA_964607315.1 uncultured Saprospiraceae bacterium
AAATTAAGTATCAAAATTTTATACGACATTTTGAAATTAAATTGGTATAACTTGACGTTAACTTATATCTTCACAAATTTTGCTCTATAAATCTTCCCATCATTATCTTCTAAAACCAAAATATAAAGACCAGCATTTAGCGAAGAAATATCTATGCTATTTTCATTTATAATTTGCTTTTCTTGAATCACTGCATTTCCATCCGAAGAAGTAATGAAAACCCTAGTTATTGACGAAGGAACATCTTCCATATAAAGCCAAGTCGAAGCCGGATTTGGGCGTAAGCCAAAAGACTCAAACGTACTTTCAAAAACAGCAACTAAAGTTCCTACTTCATAAATTACATTCCATACACAATCATTAGCATCTGTTACCTCCACTTCATATTGTCCTGGTTCTAAATTTTCAATTGTAGTTGTAGTTTCACCCGTCGACCAAAGAATACTATATGGAGCAACTCCTCCTGCTATGTCTATACTTATACTACCGTTGCTTTGACCTTCTTCGCTATTTGTTATGCTTTCCACAACGCTTATTACATCTGGTTGTTCTATCGTAAATGTAGTACTTATCTCTTCTTCTCCATCTTGAATAGTAAGAGTGTATGTGCCTGCAGGAATGTTATTCAAATCAGCAACTGCCGGTGTAATAATAACTTCATATGCTCCAGTACCACCTGATATGTCTACTTGAACAGCACCATCATCACCACCGAAGCAAGAAACATGATTTAATACATCTACGCTTAAAGAAAGTACAAAATCTTTGATTTCTATAGACTGTGTAAATGTATTTGTACAACAATAATTACTAGTAGTTAATGAAACTTCATACATTCCTGGTTCATCATATTGTACAGGAGCAGGGTGTTTTAGATCAGATGTTTGACCATTCCCAAAATCCCATTCGAAATGAGTTGCGTATTTACTTTTGTTTTCTATGATTAATTCACCTGTTTGTGTTACAGTAAAACTTGCTGTGGTAGGAGGGACAAGACTATCAATATTTCCTAAGGAATTATATCCTAGAAATATTCCTGAATCAAAAGCTCCATCAGCCACATCAGCAATGACAATTTTTGCGTGATAGGTAATTCCTTGTTCCACCGTGAAATTCGCTGGTAGAAGCGTAGTGACTCCATCAAAAACAATCGTATTTGAAGAAGAGTTGTCTTCATAGAATACCGTGTTTACATTTTGATTAACATTATTTATGGTAACGGGGATTGTATCTCCAGGGATCATAGCTGTATTCTCTGCATTATTTGAATAAATGCCATTAAATCCAGGACCACTAACCAAAAAGAGGAAAGCATCATTGAATTCAGAACCAACAAATTCAGGATATTCTTCTGATCCAAAAATATATTTAAAGTCTAATAACTGAGTTTCTGAAGGAACGAAATCAAATTCAATCCAAACCGCATCATGACTAGCATTATTGGTTGCAAGGTCTATGTCAGGGTCGCCTACAAGCTGAAGACCTGAACTTACGAAAATAGGTGCTGGATTAGGTATGTCATTAGCATGACCAGTTGATAAAACTATACCTGCCCCAATAGGAAAATCTGTATCTCCTCTATCAAAAAAGCCCATTGAAAAATTCCCTGGATTTACCTGAACATTCGAAACAGTTACGCTATCATTCATGAAAAAGTCATAAATCATAGTGTCGGCTGGAACCGAAAAATCTATGGTAAAATCTTGACCGAAAATAGTAAAAGGGAATAGGAATAGGAGAGAGAAGAGAGTGGTTTTCATATGTAACTTGTTTTACCAAAGATAACTAAATTTTGTTACATAAAAAAAGGCCTTCCCAAAAGGGAAAGCCTCTATATTTCATGTATGTCTTTACTTTTTATAAGTCAATAGAACCATAGTGGATGATATCTTTTACATCCGTTATATCATATTGATTTATCTCTGTAGAACTAACGATCATTAACTTGTTTCCTACAGCTACTACATCTTGCGCTCCACCTGCGATGAAGTTTTCATTTGTTAACCCGCCATGATGATCTACTCTATAAATATGTGTTCCTGTGTTTAAGTTTGTAACAAAAAGTAGGTCACCATGAATAGCCAACCCTTGTGGAGAATCTAGGTTCAATTCATTTTTAAGTATAGGTGCAGTTTTATCATGTACATCATAAATTAATAAAGAATTCACTTCTTGAGTCCCACATCCACCTGGAGCAGTAGTTTCTGTTGTTAAAGTAACATATGCAATATCTTGAGAAGCTACAACTGGGTCACAAAATCTCACTGGAGTATCCCCAAATTCTATGTGTTGTGTAGAACTCTGAATTGAAGGAATACCATTTGATTGGATAGTGAAAATGTGCATGTCAGTTTCTGAGCCAATAAATATAGCTCCATCCACCACGTATAAATTCTCTAATCTTCCTCCTAATTCGTGCTTGTCTATTTCCTGTAAGTTTTGACTGTCTGTTCGATCAATTGTAATTAATTCGGTGTCTGTAATTGCATAGATGAAATCATCTACAACTTTCATCGTATTGTATTTTCCAGTAATTGCGCTTTCTTCTGTTTCATCATAAACAGCAACTTCAGTACATGAGAAAAGTAGAAAAGAAAGCGATAAGATTGAAAGTAAATATTTCATAATATAATTTTTTAGTCTATTATTTTTTGTTGACAGTACAAATATGAGAAGTAAAGTAGCCTCGTTTTTTTACAATTTGGATAAAAACACATATAATTTTTCACTATATGTATAAAATAGGTGTTTTGAATAGAATTAATAGGGAGTTTTGTATGTAATGACTTATGTTTTTTTTTGGGTTGGGACCCAAAGAGGTTAGGGGTTTTATGATTGATTTGTTTTGGAATTTTACTTTGGTTTTTTTGGCTAGGGACCAAAGCTCTTTACTTATACCAATTATCATGTAAAATTGGCCTAACCTATGAAATTAGAATTCCTCCTATAGTAGTAGACAAAGAAAATCATGGATAAGATTCCACTGAACCACATAAGTGTTGCAGAAGTTATTGCCGCTCCAAATAACTCAAACTCTGGAATTAATCTGTAATTAAGAATTAAGTTGAGGCATACCGCTACACCTGTTATAAGCAGATTTATATGCGCTTTACCTATAGAAGAAAGTAAGTTTCCAAAAATTGATCGGAAAGTAAGTATTCCACAAATGCCTATGGTTAAAACCATAAAAGTAGTATGATATTGCTTATATCCTACATCAAATATTGCTAAGATATATTCACCTAGAAAAAATAATGAAATCAAGCAGATAAGACTTATGATTCCAAATATCCTCATATAACTCTTGATGTATTTATTCACATATTTTTTGTCATTAATCTTCTCTGTAATATCTACAAAATCTGTTATTACAACAGCGTTCGACAGAAATAGTAAACTATATGGGACAATAGAAATATAACGGAAAGCGGTAATCAAACTAGCATCTTCAAGAATATTTCCTATGAGAATAATGTCTATTGAAATGAGTAATTGTGTAGTAACATTAGAAAGGCTTGCAAAAAAGCCGTATCGGAAAAACTTAAAATTCACCATTGGCAAATTCAAGATCTTTTTCCACTCTACCTTTAATGTTGGAATGAAAATCAAACTTGCTATAAAAGGAACCATCAAAATAGCAATAGCATATCCTAATGCCGAAAAGTAATAACTTCCAATAAAAATTAGGACGACTAATAAGAAATTATAACTTACATCAGCATATGCATATAGTTTATTTCTTTTTTGGAGTCTACACTGAATTTTTACGAGCTCAAAAACATAATGTGTTATTAATGCAAAAGATAATAACACAAGGTAAAAACTAGTCTCCTCTCTCTCAAAATCTTTAAACAAAGCAAATAGGGAAACGATGATGATCAGAAAGAAGCTTGCTATTATTCCTCGTTTCACAGCAAACTGAAAAAGATCATTTTTTTCTTTTATACTTCCTAGTTGAGATCCATATCGGATCAAACTTTGGTGTAGACCTAAGCCACCAATCGGAATTAAGAAGGTGATTATTTGGAAAGCATAAATAACTACACCCAGATCATCATGAGGTATTAATTGTAAAGCGATCCAAGAAGCTATAAATGATAATACACGTGCGATTACAACAGAACTGAAAACATAAGTACCAGCTCTTCCTATAAAATTCTGTATGAAGTTCACACTGTCTTTCAATCTATAAATTTTTGCATCCACAATTCGGTTGAAACCAATTGCCAAATTTTCACTTCTTTTTGCTCTTTTATAATCCGATCAATTTCAGTTGAATTAAATATTTGTCTGCTTTTTAAAGCATGAATTTGATCTTGGACAAAACCACGTAATTCATTTGAAATCCAATGTTCAAGCGGTAGTCTTAATCCCTTTTTATCCATGCTCAGACAGCTTGGTGCTATATACTTCTTAGCAACCTGCCTTAATATATGCTTTTGTACTTTATTCTTCAATTTATGTTTTGAAGGAATCTTAAAAGCAGTTTCTATTACATTGTGATCAAGAAAAGGAACTCTTCCCTCTATTGATTCATGCATGGTAAACTGATCAATTGTTCTTAGGTGATGATTACCAATATATGATTTGAGATTATAAAAACTCATCGCTTCTAGATCATCTGTAAAATTTGATTCAGATTCTACATACATATCGGTCAACAACTTATTATTATTGATCGAAGTTCGACCAAACAATTTCATCAGTTCCCCGTCATTGAATGTAGAATAAGAATGTGCATAGAATTCTCCAACTGTCTGATAAGAAGAAAGTTGTTTTGCTTTATCTATTTTGACATGAAGACTCGGCAATAAAGAAGTAAGTTTAGATGTTTTCTGGAGTTTCCTCCAAAGAGCTAATCTACTATATACGTCATATCCAGCAAACAGTTCATCTCCACCAAGACCGCTAAGAACTACTTTTGCACCATTGTTTTTAGCCATTTCCGCAATCAATAGATTTGCAGGTAGATGATGATAAGGCTCTTCGTAAGCAACAACTGCAGTTTCTATTCTTTGAAGTATACTTGACGCTTTTGCAAAATGAACAATGTGGTTGAAATCATACATTTTTGCTGTATCTTCAGCCTGCTGAACTTCATTGTATTCTTCAAAATCTTCAAACCCAAGTGTAAAAGCTTTAAGACTAGGATGAGACTTCACAGCAAGTGCTGAAATCAATGTTGAATCTATCCCACCACTCATAAATGTTCCTACCTCTACATCAGCTTGTAAACGCAAGTTTACAGATGAGATCAAAGCTTGTTCTAACTTATCACCAGCTTCTTGCTCGCTCATATCTAGTTGCTGCGTACCAAATGGAATATCCCAGTACTTTGAGATGTGCACTTCCTTTGTGTCAAGAGATAGCTTCATATAATGACCAGCAGGTAATGCAACAATATTTTTAAAACTTGTGTGAGGTCTTTGGGCAATAGAGAATCTGAAATTCTGTGCCAAACCTTCCCAGTCAATTTCTGCTTTGTATAAACCAGAATCCACTATTGATTTTATCGTACTACCAAACACAAAATTTGTAGGAGAATGGTGATAGTATAAAGGTTTGATTCCCATTCTATCTCTTGCAAAAAACAATTGGTTTTTTACACGATCAAGGATAGAGAATGCGAACATTCCATTGAATTTGTCAAGTGCTTTTTCACCCCATTTTATGTAAGATTTTAACACGACTTCTGTGTCGGAATCCGAACGGAATGTAACACCGTCGTTAATTAATTCCGCCTTTATTTCCTGATAATTATAGATTTCTCCATTGAAAATAAGCCAATATTTTCCAGAAGAATCTGACATCGGTTGATGACTTTTGTGAGACAAGTCTATTATTTTCAGTTGTCGAAACCCAAAGCCTACCTCAAACTTTTCATCATAGCTGTCTTTTATATGTTTGTCTTCTTTTCTTAAAGATTTGTCACCATGATAAGCGAATGATCGCTGATTAAACAGCATGTAACCTTCATCATCTGGTCCTCTTCTTATGATACTATCTGACATCGATACGAGCGATTTTACATTCGCTTGTGGACTTCTTAAATTGACAATTCCTACAATACCACACATAGCTTAGACTTTATTGGATTGTAATGACTGAAAGTATAAATCAGAAAACTGCTCACTTATTCTATTTGCACTAAAATGATGAACTGCATATTGATGCATTTTATCTCTATCTACATTATTTTTATTCTCATAAATGTGAAGAATTGCATCTTGTAAAGCTTGCTCATCTTTTGCTTCTATCAATATTCCAAATTCTGAAGGAAAATACTCTTTGATTCCACCAACATCTGTGGAAATTACAGGTGTTCCACAAGAGAAAGCTTCTAGTATAATACAAGGTAGATTTTCAAAATTGCTAAATAGAATTAAAACGTCAGAAGCATTGAGATAAGTACTTACTTCTGCATTGGGAATTTGGTCGATAACACTAATGTCTTTGATTTCTAGTTCATTAATGTAGTCTTGATATTGCTTAGAATTAGAGCCAATTAGATTCGTATGAAGAGTGGGGATTTGCTCTTGAATGGCTGCTATAGCTCGTAATATTCCTTTGACGTTTTTATGCTCATTTCCCATATGTGAAATGTGAGAAATCGTAAAATCTGTAGATGTGTTTTTAGTTGGAATGAAATGATCGGTATCGACAATATTAGGTATTCTGGTATAATTACCTTTAAGCCCGAACTCTTTCATTGCTAATCCAAGATGACTAGTTACAGGACATACTGTATATGCGTTTTTTATGATGATCTTAGTCAACCACTTTCTGGAAGGAGAGATCATCTCATTCAAAGGGTATTGGTAATTCGTCCAATGTTCTGTTACGATGTAGGGCTTTCGCCAAAATCGCTTCAAATAATATGCTAATATGCCAACTGGAAAGGTAACATTCAGATGAACTACATCAAAATGACCGATTTGCTTTAAAGCGTTCATGTATGCGCTATAGAAGAGCCTTAGTTTATTTAATTTATTGGTAGATCTTAGGTAAACAATAATAGTTCTTATACCATTAATTGTTTCGTCTGAAACCTGAGAAGCTTGCTTTAAATCAGGGTCAGTAACTACATGTACGACACTGACTTGATGCTTAGTGTGGACCGCCTCAGCATGTCGTTGCACAAAGTCGCCGTTGGTAGGAAAAACTCGAGAAGGATACCAACTACTTAGAAAAAGTATATGAAGTCTCTTTGTCAAAAATTAATTTCGCCAAATATACTAAAAAAATAGACCCAATTAATACGTCCATTGAGCTTGTTAAGCATGGTTAATACTGTGTGAGAAGGATGTGTTTTAGGATGTTGAAGTAGATTCTACTTATTCTGAAATAGGTGATTTTCAGGTGTGTGGATGTTTATAAGAATTTGTAAATGAGGTGATGTTTCTTAGCGACTTATTATGTTATAATTTTAGCTTGACTTTTTATTCTTTGGGCTCGAGCCCAAAAAGAAAAAAGATAAGTTACTTGAAAAAAAGGATTTAACATCCTTAGTCTTGAACTAGAATTCATAAAAAAAACCAATCTACTTATGATAAATTTCTAATTATTTATTTGCTCTTCTAATGTTTTAAGCAGCTTTGACTGTTCTATGTATTTTGTCTGAAGTTCTTTGTTTTTGGTTTTAAGATTATCCAATAAAACATCCATATCTACCTGTGCATTGTTAGTGTTAGAGCTTGTCCCGCTGGCAATAGTGTCTGTTAATCTTTTCCAAGCTGTTCCATCGAAATAATAATATCCTTTTTCAGAATCAGATTGATAAACCATAAGTCCTGTTGCTGGAGCAGCAATACATAATCTATTCTCTTGACTCATTCTAGGAATTAGTAGACCATTTTCTTCATCATATACACCCATGATAGCAGATGGATCTTCGAATACAGGCTCTAGGGTAATAGTTACATCTTGAGAACTGGTATCTATTTCTACTACTTCTATTTCCACACTTGAGGAGCAACCACTGTCTGGAGTAAAAGTGAAAATACTTCTTCCTAATGCTAAAGCTGTAACTTCATTTGTAGCGTTATCAAAAGCTGTTACCGCTGGATTAGATTGTGTCCATGTTCCTGTGCCTATTCCTTGTAACGTTGTTTTACTATCAATATATAGGGTAGAAGGACCTGTAGGTGAAGCGAAATTTGAACCAAATTGTGTTGGTAAAAAGCCTTGGTGACTATTAATATTAAATAATACAAAACTTGACCCAAATGCACCGCCACCACCAGGATTATCAAGTGCGGCATCATATGGGCGAATTCCCTTTGGTCCCTGAAAGTCAAAATCAACTGAAAAACTGAATAGATGAATCACATCTCCTGGATTCATTTCAGGGTAAAAATTACCACTTTGAGGAGATTGATTTATATTGAAAAAATTTTTATCAACATCTCCTCCTTGAATACCTGCTTGATTAAAACCATTCCATGTCGTAGAGGTCGGTGTTATACTTTCAACGACCGTTCCATTTGCTTCAACTGGCATGATTAGAGAAACTCCTGAATTAAATGGCAATCTATGTATAAGATCTACAGCAGAGCCTTCTAGTACATGAAGATATACATTGTATAAACATGAAGTTTCATCAAATACTAATTCGTACTCTGATTTTGTTATTTGGCTATTTGCATTTTCTGTAAACATTGTAAACAGAAAAAGAATCAATATATATTTTAGTATGTATTTCATTTTTCTGTTTTTATTGGTTGTCAATGATTTCTTGTAACTTAATTATCAATGCGTCTTGTTCTGAAAGCTTCAACTCCAATTCGTCTTGTTGTGTCTGAAGTAATTTAATAATTTCGTTATAATTCGTCTGCATTGCAGCATTCGTTTCATCATCAGTGAAATTTGAAGTTCCAGCTGAAATTACATCATCCAGTCTGGTCCAACTAGATCCATTGAAATAATAAAATCCATTTTCATTATCTAATTGGAAAACTAACAATCCATCAGCTGGTGAAGCAATACAAAGACGTTGATCTTGTGTCATCCTTGGAACGAGAAATCCCTTTTCAGTACTATAAACTTCAAAAATTGCAGAAGGACTTAAGCTTTGGGTTCCAACCGATACACCTGCTACAGCAGTTGGTGTTGTTTCAACAGAAATGGATACACTTGATGTACATAAAGACCCATCATTTGGAGTGAAGGTAAATAAGGTAGTTCCAAGAGATAAACCTGTCACAACACCTGCGTCTAAACTAGCAATTGCAGGATCACTAATCGCCCATGTTCCTGTAGATTCATCTGGAATAATTGTTGTTTGTCCACCAACTTCTATAACTGTTGGTCCTATTGCTTCTGCATACTCTCCTACTCCTTCTCCTGCCTGATTTCCATCATAAATTTGAGTAATACCACCTATCGTCATTCCATTAAGAAACGATAATGAATTGTTAGGAAGATCGTTATCATTATTAAACAAAACTATTCCTTTTGGTCCTTGAACCGTATTAGTTGCATTTACGGTAAACAATAGGACTTCTTGACCTTCAACCAATGGACTATGCACACTGCCATTTAAAGCGGGATCAAAACTAAAAAAGTTATGTGTAGGGTCTTCAGGAGGAGCTAAAAGGGATGGACCTGTGGACCAAGTTGTGTTAGTAGGATTTACACTTTCATTAAATGAAATGCTTACATCCGCCGGCGTTTTTATAGTATACAGTGCATTCCCTTGAATTAAATTTACTGGAGTATATGCAGATCCTTCAGTAATAACCATGTAGCAGTTGTAGAGACCACAGGTATTCGGATCAGGTTCTATTTTAAATTCCACTGCACTAATCACAGAATTTAGATCTGGAGTAACATAGATAATTATGCTAGATGGTGCATCGCCATTGTTTGGATCAAAAGTCAAAATTGTATTTCCTACTGTTAATCCTGTTATAAGACCATTTGCATCTCGAGTTGCTACACTCGGATCACTATTCGTCCATGTTCCTATTCCTGTAGGAATTGCATTCGTTGTTGTTCCTTCTACTATTTCATAAGCAATATCAGTATCTGCAAATAATGCTGGAGGTACTGTAGCATCAACATCTTCAAAAATTCCAAGAGATGAACCGATATTAAAATCGTTGCGAATATCCACAGGATTATTAAGCAAATCAATATCATTATTAAATATTCTTAATCCATTTACTCCATGTACATTATAATCTAAGCTTATTCTAAACAACTCTACTTGATCTCCTTCCAGAATTACATCATAAAATTCAGCTGGTCCATTTAAATCTATTCCTACTCTATGGAAATTATGAAGTGGATCACTTGCAGGAGCCATGATCTGCTCAAAAATTTGCCAACTAGTTGCACTTGGTGTTGTACTAGTTATAGTTGGCGTAACAAGGTCTGGTGTCACAATAGAGAATGTTGAAGCCAATTTTAGTCGCTCATTTTGAGTGATTGCATTTCCTGTTACTGCTATTAAATAAGCAACATATTCATCTGTTGTTTCGTCCCATACAAGTTTATAATCAACCTCACTTAAGCCAGCATGCGGTACTACATGTATTAAAGCACTAGAAGGGCAAATAGCTGAATCTGTGGGAGTCAATGTTATGATTGCTGTTCCTACCGAAACACCTGTTATTAAACCAGTGTTAGGATCTACTGTTGCTATACTTACATCATTACTTGACCATGTTCCAGCAATAGTAGAAGTAGCTGTGCTTGTCTGTTCTATAAAAATAGAATCAATAGTTACATCAGTAAATTCAGCAGGTAATACAGGTGGCTTATTTTCCCTGTAGTCATCTGATCCCGGAATTGGAAGCCCTAAATTAAATTCATTTTGCATTGAGTTCACAGTATTCCCCATATCTAAGATATTGTCATAAATCCTTATTCTGTCATCATTATGTAAATTAGAACTGGTAGAGATTGTAAATAAGTGAACTTCATCACCAGGATTCAGAAAGTCATGTTGATTGGCTCCAGTAGCATCCGAAATGAAATGATAGTAATTGAATTCAGGATCATTAACAGGAGACAATTCTGATTGGTTAAAAAACCAAGTAGTAGACGAAGGAGAAATACTTTCAATAAATTGTACGCTTATTTCTTTTGGCACTTTGACTGTAAATGAGGAAGCTAACTGAATTCTCTCATCAAGTGTAATTGCTGATCCTGTAATTACTTCCAAAAAAGCTTCATAGTAGCATGTAGTATCGTTAAATTTTAATTGATAATCAACTTCCGTTACTTGATCATGGGGTAGGGTAGTCACATTTAAAACAACACTCGATTCACATATTGTTGCATCATCGGGCGTATAAGTCAATATTGCTGAACCATCGCCATATCCAGTAGCTAAGCCATTAGAAGTCACCTGCACAATATTCACATTACTAGAAGTCCAAGTTCCACCAGTTGACGGCGTTAATTGAGTTGAAAAACTCGTGTTTATATCAGTTCCATTGGGAGCTTCAGCAAAAACAGCAGGAAATTCAATAGGTAAATTATCTTGATAATCATTATCAACTGTTCCTAAATTAAATTGGTTTTGTATGTTTTGTACAACATTTGCTGGATCGGTTAAATTATCAAAAATTCTTATTCCTTCAGGTCCATGCAGATTGTCATCTGTTGAAATTGAAAAAAGAAAAACTTCATCATTCGGATATAAAAAGTCAAACGTTCCAGCTGGTGCATTGACTGTAATATTATAGTAATTATGGTCTGGGTCATTCACTGGTGCAATCTCAGATGTATTTAAATCCCAATCTGTTCCGTCAGCAGGAAAGCCACTTTCTTCAAAGTTCAAATTCGTTTCTGTAGGTGTCACAAGTGAAAATGATCCTCCAAATAATGTTCTTTCAAATTGAGTTAAAGCTGTTCCAGTGACAACTTTCATAAAACAATCGTATTCACATGTTGTCTCATTAAATTTAACAAGATAATCCACTTCAGAAACTGGATCATGTGGTGGGTTTTCAATTTTCACAACAACACTTGATTCACATCCTTGTCCATCATCGTAAGTTAACAATATTGATCCTTCTGCAAATCCTGTTACTGTATTTGTAACTGGATCAAATGAAGCTGCTGTGGATCCATTTGTAGTCCATGTTCCACCTGAACCAGGAGCTGGAGTAACTGTAGTAGATGATCCTATATCAATTGTCCCATCCAAAGCAGTCGCTACACCTGCTGGTTGTGAAAAAGGAAGACTTCCAGAAAAAATATCAATTTGACCTCCTATATTAAAGTCATTATCAATACTGAACATATTCCCTTGAGGATCTTGTCCATTTACAAAATTTCTAAATCCACATTCTCCATATACATTCGCATCAAGTTCTATAGTGAAAAGCAAAACTTCATCTCCTTGATATATTGGATCATAAAATTCCATAGGAGTTACATCTGTTACCACTTGATAAAAATTCATCAATGGATTTGATACTGGCATGATAATACTATCACCTATTTCCCAAGACATCGTCGATGGTGCTACACTTTGAATTGAAACTATGTTAACATCTTTTGGTATAGCAATAGAATATGTTGATGCAAGTTTCAAACGTTCTGTTTGACTAAGTGCATTCCCATTTTCAGCTACAAGGAAGCAATTATAGAGACAAGTAGTCTCATCAAATTCAATCTTATACTTGACATCATCAAGAACTGTATTATTTTCTACTGTTAGCAAAATATCTGAAGAACAACCTGATGCAGGACTATATGTAATAATAGTAGTTCCAACTCCTACCGCTGTAATAGTATTTCCTGAAATAGTAGCAACTGTCAAATTAGATGATGAATAATCGCTAGTTGCAGGTGTCAATATTGCCGTCTCACCTACTAGCATAGGATTATTACCACTTAATTCTGCAAATACAGTAGGAAGACTTACTTGAAGATTGTTTTGATATAATTGAGTTGTTGTATTTCCTATATTCATGAAATTATCCATCATTACAGGATTACCAACAAGATCAGACCCATTAATAAAGTTTCTTATTCCGTCTTGCCCATGAAATTCATATGGCAGATCTATTTGAAATAAAGTAACTGTGTCACCAGGGACCAATACATCATGCATAGCATTTGTAGGATTATTTACTGCAATGTGATAAAAATTATGATCAGGATCACTAGCTGGAGATAACACACCAGCCATAAGATTCCAGCTAACACCAGCTGGTGCATCATTAGTTATCTCAGCACCTGAAATGGTAACATCCGATGGTACTACTATTGAATAATTAGCTCCTAATTGAATTCTATCTGCTGGATCAATTGCTACTCCGGTCTTTACAACCATTTTACAATCATATGCGCAATCATTCTCATTATATTCTATTAGATAGTCCACCTCACTTAAGGCAGCAGCTGCAACTCCTCTAGCAATGGTACTTGAAGGAACGCCAGCACCTGTGGGTGCGAAAGTTAATATGGCAGATCCTAT
>CAZSKA010000090.1:0-13422 GCA_964607315.1 uncultured Saprospiraceae bacterium
GTAAAATAGTAAATTAGTTATTTTCGTATTTGTTATGGCCTGTTAACAAAGTCTTAATAAATTTACAATTTATTAATATAGATTTTACAAATATGTCTATCTTGCTTGCCATATTTGCAAAAATCAAATTACTATAATAATGAAACGAATTTTACTTTTATTCATGCTTGTCAGTCTAGGATTGGCTGTAAAGGCACAAGTTACAACCGGAGCAATCAATGGTCAAGTAGTTGATAAAGATGGCTTAGCACTAATAGGTGCCGCGGTAGTTGCAACACACACACCAACAGGAACTGTTTATGGAAATACAACAAATACAGATGGGTATTATAGAATACCTAATGTGAAAGTTGGTGGACCCTATACAATCGAAGTTTCGTATCTAGGTTACGAAAAATACACTCAAAGTGGAGTTTTTGTACAACTAGGTCAGACTTTTAGGGTAAATGTTGATATGAATAATGAATCAGTTACCTTAGCTGATGTGGAAATTATTTCAGATCGAAATAATATTTTTGATGGAAACAGAACAGGAGCGGAAACGACAATAACTGAAGAGCAAATTTCAACTTTGCCTACTGTGTCAAGATCAGTTGCTGACTTTACTCGTTTAACTCCTCAATCAACAGCAAATGAAGGAAATGATGGTTTTGCCATTTCATTTGCAGGTATGAACAATAGGTTTAATTCACTTTCTATTGATGGTGCATTAAATAATGATGTATTTGGATTGTCAGGATCAGGGACTAATGGTGGACAGACTGGAGTTTCACCAATTTCAGTAGATGCCATAGAAACATTTCAAGTATCATTAGCACCTTTTGATGTAAGATTAGGTGGTTTTGCAGGTGCATCAATAAATGCTGTAACACGTTCAGGTACGAATAATTTAGAGGGTTCTGTTTACGGTTTTTTTAGAAACCAAAGTTTAATAAGAAATACCTTTAATGACACTGAAGTTTCTGACTTTTCGGCACAAACAGCAGGTTTTAGAATAGGTGGTCCACTTATTAAAAATAAATTATTCTTTTTTGTTAATGCTGAGATTCAAAGAGACGTTACACCTCTTCCATTTAATGAAGAAGACTATGTAGGAGATTCTGCGGATTCTATAGATTTTTTAGTTAATTTCTTACAAAGTGAATATGGTTATGATCCAGGAACATTCACAAATAATGAAAGGTTCTTAAATAGTGACAAGGTAACTGTGAAGTTTGATTATAACATCAATAAAAATCACAATCTTTCACTTAGACATGGATATGTAGCAGCTAGAAATTTAGAAGGAGTTCAGTCTTTTCCTAATTCAATAAACTTCTTGAATAGTTCTGAATCTTTTAACTCAGTGACTAACTCTACAGCTTTAGAATTAAACTCAGTTTTAGGAAGTTCTATGTCGAATAACTTAGTTCTTTCATTCACTAATGTGAATGACGATAGAGATCCTACAGGCGATCCGTTCCCATTTGTAGAAATTATAGATGGTAGTGGTTCAATTACTTTTGGATCTGAATTGTTTTCAACTGCTAATTTACTTCAGCAAAATATCTTTACAATTAGAAACAATTTTGAAGTGTATAAAGGAAAACATACATTTTTAGTTGGAGGAAGTTACGAATATTATGATGTTGCAAACTTGTTTTTGGCTTTTAATTATGGACAGTATGAGTATAATAGTCTAAATGATTTTATTACAAATCAAGCACCAAGTTTCTTCCAAAGAGTATATTCTTTAGTTGATAATGTAGCAGGAGATGAATCTCAAGCTATTGCAGAATTTCAATCTTCTCAACTTGGTCTTTATCTGCAAGATGAATACCAGATAAATAACAATTTTAAAATTACAGGAGGTTTGAGATTTGATTTACCTTTTTACGGTGATACTCCAACAAATGAAGATTTTAACAACAATGCAATTCCATTATTAGAAGAAGCTGGTTATGATTTAAGAGGAGCAAGAATAGGCGATTTTATTCAACCAAACTTACAGATATCTCCAAGATTAGGATTTAACTATGATGTTTTTGGAAACCAAAAAACACAAATTAGAGGAGGAACAGGTGTATTCACATCTAGAGCTCCATTAGTTTGGGTAGGTGGTGCTTATAATAATTATGGATTAAATGCAGGTTACACAGCTAGCTTCATTTCGCCTGTAACAGAATTCGAACCAGATATTCAGAATCAATCACCAGGTAACATTGATCTAAATAATGTACAACCAAGTGGATCAATTGATCTTTTTGCTGAGAATTTCCGTCTTCCACAATTCTGGAGATCAAACATTGCAATAGATCAACAATTACCATTAGGATTAATTGCTAATTTAGATTTTATGTATACAAAGACAATACAGAATGTAGCTTATCAAAATTTAAATCTTAGCCCTTCTATTGGTAACTTAGAAGGTACACCTGATAATCGTCCTATCTATGATAGAAGAGACTTAGTAGTTGATACTTATGATAGAATTCTTTTAGGTTATAACACAAATCAAGGATATGCATATAATGCAACAGCTTCTATTTCTAGACCATTCAAACAAGGATGGACGACTACTTTAGCTTATTCATATGGTGATGCGTTTTCAGTATTTGATGGTACATCTTCTCAAAATTCATCTCAATGGAGAGGATTACACTCAGTTGAAGGAAGAAATTTTGACCAACCGTTATCTAGATCAGGATTTGCTGGTGGAAACAGAGTTATATTTAACATTGCAAAAAGATTTGAGTGGAGTAAAAACATAGCTACAACTGTAAGTATATTCCATGAATCTGTTCAAGGTAGACCATTCTCATATATTTATAATGATAATGGACGATTAACAAATGAAGATTCTAGAGAAAGATCTTTGATTTATATTCCTGAAACAAGTTCTGATATCATTTTAGTAGAAGATAACGGGTTAAGCCCAGAAGAACAATGGGCTGCATTAGATGCCGCTATAGAAGCAGATCCTTATTTGTCTAGAAATAGAGGAAGTTATGCTGAAAGAAATGCTTCTTTTGGTAGATGGGCAAATGTATTGGATTTAAAGTTGATTCAAGACTTTACTGTTAATTCAGGAGGTAAAGACCACACTTTCCAAATCACAGCTGATATTTTCAACTTTACTAATTTATTAAATGCGAACTGGGGAATTAGATCTTTCTTTCCTTCAGATGTACAATTAATAAATTTTGAAGGATTCGAAATAGGTGATGATGGTCAATTTACTAATGTACCTACATTCTCATTTAACCCAGCAATATTAGTTGGAGATAATAATGAATTATTTGATGATTTAGATGCGAATAGAGTTGAACCGTTTTTCGATGATAGCGGAATACAAAGTTCAAGATGGCAAGCTCAGATAGGAGTTAGATATATCTTTGAATAAAACTAAGACAATTATATAAATTACTTATATCAATTAAGAGTGCCTATTCATTTAGGCACTCTTTTTTATTTCTATAGATTAATACCATTTAAAATTTGCGGGTTAAAAAGAAGGTGCATTATGGAGTAAGATTTGTATTAACATAAGACATATGGATTTTTATATATGTTTTTCTTAATATTGTATATCTGAATTTGCGCTGATTACAGTGCGTTAAAATATAAAGAATGAAGTTTTTAAATGTTCTCTTATTTACGCTGTTTCTGAATATGGGGTTTTCTCAATTGATGATTACAGAAATTATGTACAATTCCCCTGATCCGGGACAAGACTCCTTAGAGTTTCTAGAAATTTTTAACGCAGGTGATCCTGTAAATGTTACAGGTTATACTTTAGAAGGAGTGACGTATGAATTCCCAAATATCATTTTACCTTCTGATGGTTTTTATTATGTAACGAGTGATGCTACAGCTTTTTTAAATGCGTTTGGAATTGCAGCAGATGAATTTAGTGGTGCTCTTAGTAATGGAGGTGAAGATGTATCTATTATGAATGCATCAGGAGAAGTAGAATTCTTAGTTGATTATGATGATAGTTTTCCATGGCCTGAGGAAGGAAATGGAACAGATGGTCAAGGAGCTTCTATCGTATTATGTGATTTCGATAATCCAAATGATGGATTGTCATGGCGAGCATCAGAAACTCCTACAGGATTAACATTTGATGGACTTGAAATTTTTGCAAGTATAAATAGTATAGAAGATGTAGCTTGTTCAGGACCTACAGGAATAGAGGTGGTTGCAACGCCAGAACTTATATTCATTCCTGCAGATATTACAATTGTACAAGGAGAAACAATAAATTTCACTAATAGTGGTGGAGTTCATAATGTAAATGGTTCACTAGATGCATATCCTGATAATCCTGTAGGATTTTTAAGTGGAGCGCCTTCATCAGAAGCATGGATTTTTCCAGTTACATTTGATGTCTTAGGTTTATATAACTATCACAGTGATAATTTTGTAGATCAGGGAATGACTGGAACGGTAACTGTGATTGCTATGCCTCCTGTAGATATTGATTTAAGAATTACAGAGATAAATTATAATACAGGGGTCATACCTGATAGTTTAGAATTTATAGAATTCTACAATGCAGGAGAAGATCCTGTTGATATAGCGGGATATAGATTATTAGGAGGTTCTATAGATTCAGAAATAGAGTCAGGAATTATTCAGCCAGGAGAATATGTTGTTTTGGCTCGTAATCAAACGGCTTTTAATGCAGCATGGCCAGATATACCAGTTTTACATGAATGGGAGACAGGACTTTTAAGTAATAGTGGGGGAGATGTGACTTTAACTAATGTAGCAGGTTCTATAATAGCTAATGTTTCGTACGACGATGAAGGCGGATGGCCAACTTCACCAGATGGATTAGGCCCATCATTAAGTTTGTGTGACCCGTTAGCAGAATTCACTTTTGAGAATGTAAGAGCAAGTAGTTATACCGAAAATAATTTCGAAGACTTAATATTAAGAGGTACTCCAGGAAGCGAGAATTACTGTTTGTTTGACATATCAGAAGTTACTCAAAATGATCCATTAGGTACTAATCAAGACCTAGGACTGAATGCTCATTTGATGGGTACTGTATATGGAATTAATATAAGACCTGGTGGTCTTCAGTTCACTTTGATTGATAATGCAGGTGATGGAATTCATGTTTTTAGTGAGTTTGAGAATTTTGGTTATGAAGTAAATGAGGGAGATGAAGTAGAAGTCATAGGATCAATAGGACAGTTTAATGGTCTTTCTCAAATTTTATTGGACAATATCATATTTGATCAAGTAGGATCAATTGATGAACCTGAAGTAGTAACTATCTTATCCGAAGAGACAGAAAGCCAATTTGTAAGAATAGAGAATGTATCCATGGTGAATCCTAATGAATGGATTGCTGATGGTAATAGCTTTAATTTTGAAGTAACTAATGGCGTAACAACATTTAGTATTAGAATTGATAATGATGTAGAGGGAATAGAAGGCACTAATTTTCCAACTGGAACTTTCTCTGTTACAGGCTTAGGAGGTCAATTTGATGAAGAGAGTCCATTTTTTGATGATTATCAATTATTACCAAGATATATTACTGATATTGACCCATTTGATGCATTTATAGATCCTTTTCCGAATAGATCTATACCTGAAGTAACCATGAATGATGCGGAAGGTGCTGCTGATTCTATTGGTATTGCTGTTACATTATTTGGTAGGGCTCTAGGCCCAAATTATAGGGCAACAGGACTTCAATTTACCATAGTAGATGAAGAGAACAATGGGATCGCTGTTTTTTCTCCAGAAGAAAATTTTGATTATACAGTTACAGAAGGAGATTTACTAGAAATAAAGGGAGTTATAGATCAATTCAATGGTTTAACAGAAATTATTCCTGATTCCTTAAGATTTATTGAAAGTGGTGAAATTACTGTAATTGATGAAGTAACTGTATTGGATGAATCTTCCGAATCTTCATTTATATTCATAAATACTCCTTTAACTCTAGTTGATCCTACAGATTGGCAAGGTGATGGCACATCCTATTCATTTATTGCTCAGGATGATAATGGAAACCAATTTGAAGTTTTTATAGATAATGATATAGATGCTTCAACAATGGGTTTTAATCCAGCTCCTTTTAGATTAAGAGGAATCGGTTCGCAAAGAGATGTTGTAGCTCCATTTGATGAAGGATATAGAATATACCCAAGATCTTTTTCTGACTTTGATTTCGTTACATCAACAACCGATGAAAACGTATCAAACAATATTTCCGTTTATCCTAATCCAGCAATCGACGTAATCAATATCTCGTTCGATGGTCAGATTAATGAAATTATTATATATGATATAATGGGTAAATTTGTAGGCAAATTTGGAGGTAACTCCTTTTCTACGGCATCTATTCAGTCTGGACAATATGTAATGAAGATCTATACTGAAGAAGGAATCGGTTTAAAAAAGATAGCTATTGTCAAATAAGCCCTACTTTTGTAAATGTAAAATGAAGTTTGGTCGAAAATGTAGTTGATTTCATCTTTGATTCGTTCTTATAAAAACTATTACCTTCTTTTTTAAATTATAATAATAAATAACAAGTAAAACAATGAATAAAATATTATCAATTCTAGCTTTAATAGCTTTAACATTTACAACTAACATTAATGCTCAGAGTCTTAAGTCTGGTAAAATTGTTCAGGAATTGACTGAAATCAAAGCAGATGACCCTACTATAGGAATGCAACTGGAAATGATGAAAGGATCTACTAACACTACATTTTTTACCAATGATAAAGTATTAACTCAAGTTGATATGATGGGAGGAATGATGCAAATGAAGACTTTGACAAATACAGCAGATAAGACAGGATACTTATTATTCGATCTTAGCATGTTAGGCCTTAAGAATAAAGTGAATATTACTGCAGATGATGTAGTAAATAACAAAGAGAATATGGCTGATGTTACTGTAACTTATGACAAATCTGACACAAAAGAAATTTTAGGATATACTTGTCACAAAGCGACAATATCTTCTCCTGCTATGCAAGGTGCAGAAATGACGGCATATGTGACCGATCAAATTGAAATTACTGCAGATATTATTCAAGGAATTAGTGGTGATCAAATAGAAGGATTTCCTCTGGAATATTCTATAGGAGCACAAGGTATGAAAATGGTATACACTACAATTGAAATAAATGATAAAATTGATGCTTCAGTATTTGATGTAAATACAAGCGGATATGAAGAAATGACAATGGAAGAGTTTCAAAAGCAAATGAGCTCTATGGGTGGAATGGGTTTCTAAAACAACAATTTAGTCCCTAAAATATAGTTAGATAAAGGGATGTTACTATAGTAATGTCCCTTTATTCATGCTTTAAATCTCCAAAAGATTTCTGAATACAATTAAATAAAATAAAGAAATATTAAAAATAAGAGAATCTAAATAGGTTTTCAAGACAAATTAATATATCTTTGCGCACAATACTACGATTCTATAAGTTATAAATATTAAAAAAGAATAATTTAATTAACTTATCTCTGGTTACCATAATAAAGTAATCTTAATTTTTTTTCTCTTTAGTCTAGTGGTTAATTTTTACAACAGTTTTGATTAAAAAATAATCGAAGCAAAATTTTTTTTTATAATGAATAACGGTACAGTTAAATTTTTTAATGAATCTAAAGGTTTTGGATTTATTATGCCGGATGGTGGAGGAAAAGATATATTCGTCCACGCGAATGGTTTATTAGATGATATTCGCGATGGCGATAAGGTTAGCTTTGACATCCAAGATGGAAAGAGAGGACCTTCTGCAGTGAATGTAAAAGTGGTTTAATCCCAAAAAATTAAAAAGTAAAATTTTTAGCCTCAAATGAAAATTTGGGGCTTTTTTGTATTTCATATTCTTATTAAACACGAATTATCCCTCGGATTTTCTATTTCTAGTTTGGGATGATTGGTACTTTTGAATTAAATTTTTGTTTATGCTTTCAGATAAAATTCAAGAACTAAAAGCTATTTTGAAGCCCTACATTCGTAATGAAGAAGCTTTTGAAAAACTTGATGAAAATACGCATTTTATTAATGATTTAGAAATTAATTCAGCTAACTTAGTAGATGTAATACTCGATGTAGAGGATAAGTACGATATTGAAATTGATAATGATAGCATGGAAAAAATGCAAACAGTGAAAGATGCACTTGAAGTCATTAATGCAAAACTAAATTAGATTTAATGATTTCTGTTTTTATTGGTACAAATCGCCCAAATTCTAAATCTAAAATAGTAGGTGAGTTTTATTACTCAATTTGTAAAGAATTGTATCAAGGGGATGTGAATCTGTTTTCTTTAGAAAATTTACCAAGCTCTATTTTACATTCTGAAATGTATTCAGAAGATGCGCAGAGTCCAGAATTAAGATCAATTCAAGAAAAATATATTATTCCAGCTGATAGATGGATTTTTGTTGTTCCAGAATATAACGGGTCTTTTCCAGGTGTATTAAAACTCTTTATAGATGCCATTTCAGTAAAAGATTATAAAGCTACATTTTCAAATAAGAAATCGGCTATTGTTGGTGTTTCTTCAGGTAGATCAGGAAATCTTAGAGGATTAGATCATTTGACAAATTGTTTGAATTATGTTGGAACTGATATTTATAGAAACAAATTGCCAATATCTAGTATTAATAGTTTGATTAGCGAAAAGAACGAAATTAATCAAGAGACTAAAAATTTAATAAGAGGTCATGTACAAGGTTTTTTGGAATATTAGTTTCATTTTACTCATTCTCTTTTCTTGTGGATCTCATACAGAAGATGAAACTGTTAAAGTATTTCACTATAATCAACCACAAAAAATCACCTCTCTAGACCCTGCATTTGCCAAAAGTCAAAACAACATTTGGGCTGTTCATCATCTATACAACACGCTCGTCCAACTGGATCAAGATCTAAATATAGAAGCTGGACTAGCAAGCAAATGGTTGGTTTCTGAAGATGGTTTGACGTATACTTTTACTTTAAAAGATTCTATATTATTTCATGACAATCAATGCTTTAATAATGTAGAAGCACGTATTTTAACAGCCTCTGACGTAGTTTTTAGTTTCAATAGAATTATAGATAATAAAGTAAATTCGCCAGGTTCCTGGGTTTTCCGAGGTAAAGTAAGTGAGATTAATCCATTTGAAGCTCCAAATGATTCTACCGTAATAGTACATTTGGATAAACCATTTTTGCCGATGCTCAATATTCTATCTATGAAGTATTGTGCTGTTGTTTCTAAAAAAGCACTTGATTATTACGAGGCAGAATATAGGACTAATCCTGTAGGCACAGGGCCTTTTAAATTTAAAAGATGGATAGAAAATCAAGGTTTATATCTAATCCAAAATGACTCTTATTACGAAGGTAAAAGTGCATTAGATGGTGTGCGCATAAGTTTTATTGAAGATCGTAAAGTTGCTTTTTTAGAGCTTTTACAGGGGAATCTTGAGTTTGTCAATGGCTTGGAATCATCTTTTATCAATGAATTGTTAGATAGAGATGGAAACCTAAAAGAAAATCATAAGAATAATATTCAATTTCACAAAAATCCTTATCTAAACTTTGAATATCTAGGTATAAATATGGATGCCTTAGATAAACATCCCGCTTTGGAAGATGTACGTGTTAGACAAGCTTTGAATTATGCAATAGATAGAGAAACTATGCTTTCAAGTCTTAGAAATAATATTGGTTATCCAGCAGATAGTGGCGTAATTCCTAGAGGCTTACCTTCATATAATAAAACTAAAGTTCCGGGGTATGTTTTTGACTTAGAAAAGGCACGTCAGCTTTTGGCGGAAGCCGGTTATGAAAATGGAGAGAACTTTGGTGAATTAGCTATACATACTAATAAAGACTACCTTGATATAACTACTTATGTCGCAAAGCAATGGGAAAGATTAGGCATAAATACTTCCATCCAACTATTAGAATCAGCTTCTCTTAGAGAAGGAATGAGAAAAGGAAACTTAGGAATCTTTCGAGCAAGTTGGATTGCAGATTATCCAGATGGTGAAAATTTTCTTTCTCTTTTTTATTCAGGAAATCCTGCGCCTCCACGTTATACAAGATTCTCAAGTTCTACTTTTGATGCATTATATGAACAATCTATCGCACAAACTGATCTGGAGAAAAAGTATAATTTATACCATGAAATGAACAAGATCCTAGTCAACGAATCTCCTGTTATTTTCTTATTTTACGATGAATCAGCATGGTTTGTTTCTAAAGATATAGAAGGAATAGAGAATAATGCATTAAATATGCTTAATGTTAAACAATTAATAGAGAAATAGTGGTAGAGGTCAAAGTCATAGATAAAGGTAGAATAAGCTACAAGAATGCTTGGGATTTCCAAACTCAACTTCATAATGGCTTGAAAGAAACAAAAGTAGAGAATAGAGATAGAGAGGAGACCGATAAGATCAAACAGGAACATTATTTTGTAATATGTGAACATAATCCTGTTTATACTTTGGGAAAGAGTGGAAGTGAAGATCATTTATTAATAGACAAAGAAAAGAGAGCAAAGGAGCATATAGAGTATTTTAAGATTAATAGGGGAGGTGATATCACATTTCATGGTCCTGGACAAATAGTAGGGTATCCAATTTTAGATATGGATGAAATCTTTACAGATATTCATAAATATGTGAGATTCCTTGAAGAAGTTATTATTCGAACTTGCGCTGATTATAAGATAAAATGTGATCGAATAGAAGGATATACTGGTGTTTGGATAAAAGATGGAAATACACAGAGGAAAATATGTGCTATCGGTGTGCATTTAAGCAGATGGGTAACTATGCACGGATTTGCTTTTAATGTAAATACTGATCTTGATTACTTTAATTATATCATACCTTGTGGGATTAAAGAAGAAGGAAAAGAGGTGACAAGCCTTGAAAAAGAACTGGGTAGAAGAATGGATTACGAAGAAGTTAAAGAGAAAGTTTTATTTCATTTTAAGGAGATTTTTCAAGTAAAATTGATTGGATAAGTTGGTATGGAATATATTTGTGCTTAAATTAATACTATGGCTTCTGAATTAAAAGGAAAAAAGGTAACCGATTCTGTAACAATAATGACGGAATTAATCATGCCGAATGATACCAATCCATTAGGAAATCTAATGGGAGGGAATTTGATGAGATGGATGGATATTGCAGGAGGCATTTGTGCTGCAAAACATTGTGGTAATCATGTAGTAACAGCATCTGTAGACCATATCTCATTTACCGCGCCTATTCATTTAGGAGATGCGATTACTATAGAAGCAAAGGTTACAAGATCATTTAATACATCCGTAGAGATTTATTTGGAAGTATTTGCAAGTGATATAACAGGAGATAATCCCAGAAAAAGTAATCATGCCTTTATGACCTTTGTTGCTTTGAATCCTAAAACAAAAAAGCCTTGCCCTGTTCCTCCGGTAATTCCTCTTTCTAATGAAGAGCAAAAACTGTTTGAATCAGCTTCTAGAAGGAAAGAAATTAGACTAATTCTCGCTGGTAAGATTAAAGCAGAAGATGCAAACGAAGTAATAGATTTCTTTGGAAATTTACCTAAAAGGGATTAATAAAAGATTAATCTTTTGAAGATTTTGGTCTTGTTTGGAAATGATATAGCAACGAAAGTAAAATGTAAAATACCACAGCTGCTAGAAATGAGAATTTCCAATTAATTATTGCAACAGTTATAAAGACTAATGTGGAAATTACTACATAGTATTTAGAATAAGGGTCTTTTTTAAATCCCTTTGCGGAAAACATGCGTAATGTACTTACATTCAAAAAACAAGCAAATAAAATTAATAGAATGATAGGAATGATAGCGTGTGAAAATAAATGCTCATATGCTACAGCTATCCCCGTGAATAAAAAACCTGAAGCTGGAGTTGCTAGCCCTTTGAAAAAGTAAGTTTGATCATCAGATATATTAAACTTTGCTAAACGTAAAGCACCTGTTGCAGGTATGAAAAAAGCAATAATATTATAAGGTTCTTCTATCGTATTAAACAAAAGAAATGCTGGAGCAATACAAAAAGTGACTAAATCCGCTAGAGAATCAAGTTGTTTTCCTAAGTCAGTTTCTACTTTCAAATATCTAGCAGCTAAACCATCCCACAAATCGAGAAAAGCACCTGCCATTATCAAGAAGACGCCGTATTTAATATCATAAAATAAAACAGCAACTCCACAGCTTAAATTAGCTAGTGTGATAATAGATGGGATTGTTGATTTCAGTACTTTCATATCTTAATTCTCCTCAAGAATTACTTTGGTTTTTTTGACCTCGTTATCTCTAAGAAATGAGATGTCCACTTCATCACCAGCTTCGTATTCTTCAAGAGCGAGCACAAGGTCGCTATTATTTTCAATTTTCTCTTCATTTACGGCTATAATAATATCTCCGAAATATAATTTCCCTCGTCTGTCACGCCTTACACCTTCTAATCCAGCTTTCGCTGCACCTTTTCCTTCAGTTACATTAAGAATCATGGCACCCTTAACCTTATATCTTTCTAAGATTTGTTGATTTTGCATCAACTCTATACCAAGCACTGCGCGCTTAATTTTACCATAGTTAATCAGGTCAGAAACGACCCAATTAACCGCATCAACAGGAATAGAAAAGCCAATTCCCGCATAAGCTCCACTAGGGCTGTAGATTGCAGTATTAACACCGATTAATTCACCAGAACTATTGATGAGCGGGCCACCAGAATTTCCTGGATTAATCGCGGCGTCTGTTTGGATTACATCACGGATTTGGATGTTGTTAGGAGCTGTGATTTCACGACCAAGAGCGCTTATGACACCAGTAGTTAATGAGTAATCCAATCCAAATGGATTACCGATAGCGAGAGCGGATTGACCAACTCTCAGATTAGCAGAATTTCCTTTAAGAATAGGGATTAACTTATCAAGAGGTGCGTCAATTTTAAGAACTGCGAGGTCTTTTTCGGGAGCGGCGCCGACTAATTTAGCGGGAAAGGAGCTTTGGTCATATAAGGTGACAGTTGCGCGGTCAGCATCCTGAATAACATGAAAGTTTGTAACGATATGACCTTGTTCATCCCATATAAATCCACTACCGGAACCCTGCGGGATTTCATTTACATCTCTAGACCAATAACTTCTCTCTAAAGTGGAAGTTGTTATATACACCACTGAATTTGCCGTGTTTTCAAAAAGAGAGATCGTGTTTTTCTCATTCTCTTTTAAATCTTCCACATTGAAATTAATGATTTTTGGTTCTTTATCGTCCGAAATTGCTTCAGTTTTCGATGAATCTTTTCGCAAAGAAAGTCCAAATAATAATCCTGAAATTAGCAATAAAATACCTGTGATTATGTGCCCTGCTTTCATTCTGAGTTAAAATCTAATAATTCTTTAATTTAATAATCTATACTTTATAAC
>CAZSKA010000091.1:0-13373 GCA_964607315.1 uncultured Saprospiraceae bacterium
CTTTACAGTTTGTTTGTGATAATAATGGAACAGGCACAGATTCAACGGATGACATTTATACCATCTCTTTTGAGCTTTCAAATTCTCAAAATATTGAAAGTAATTATGAAGTATTTTTCGACAATATATCCCAAGGATTTTTCCCTTATAATGAACTTAATGAAATCATTATTCCTGCTGATGGGAATAGTATTCAAATTCAATTTGTCGATATAACAACAGGATGTTCTATCAACGAAACATCTATACCTTTAAATCCTTGCAGTACAAATTGCCAAATAACTATTAATTCATCATCATTTACTTGCAATGATAATGGAACGCCAAGTGATCCCACAGATGATCTTATTACGATTGTATTGAACGCTTCCAGTATCAATGGATCAAGTGATAGTACATATGTCGTATTAATAAATAGTATAGCATCTTTTGTATTTAATTATGACGAAGATGTTGAATTTACATTATCTGCAGATGGCACCACACCATCCATAATCCTAGTAGATTCTGAGGACAACCAATGTCAAACCATTTTGGATGTAAATCCACTTAACCCTTGTTCTTCAGATTGTTCACTGAATATTACTGATATTGATTTAGAATGTTTTAATAATGATACGGAAGATATCTTTACGGATGATTATTATCAAATTAATATAGGTGTTGAGGTTTTCAATGGCGTAGCATCAGAAGAAGTTTCAGTTAGTATAGACAATGAAGCACCAATAATTTTTGATATTGAGAATATAGAATTGATTTTAAGTGCAGATGAATTAAGTCATACAATAATAATTCAAGATCTTGATTCACTCAGTTGTGCAGATACCATAGAAATAGGTCCTTTATTTAATTGTTCTTCTCCTTGTATTCTTACATTAGATTTATTTGAATTTAGTTGTAATGATAATAACACTAGTTTAGATAGTACTGATGATTCAATAGAAATCTCATGGCAAGTTTCTGCAATTGATGGAAGTGCAAATGGGATGTATCAAGTAATCATTGATAATGTACTATTCGGTGTATTTGCTTATGGAGATATTATTTCAGAGATATTTACCGATTTAAATGGGAATGAGATTGTGATACAATTTGTTGACAGCGAATTTGAGAGTTGTATGATAAGTGAATCCTTAGTATTAGAATCATGTTCAAACGATTGTGAAATAGAAGCTACTATAATTGATGTTTTATGTTTTAATAATGGTACAAACAATACGGACATTGATGACCAATATAGTTTTACTTTATTAGTAAATGGAATCAATGTCTCATCAAATTGGCATATCCAAGGACAAACAGATCTTTATTCATACAACACAAATGTAGAGTTAGGACCTTTTGATATTATTACAGGAATTCAAACAATTACACTAATTGATTCTGAAAATAATAATTGTCCTTTTGATATTCAGATTACACCTCCTGTAACATGCAGCGAATGCACACAGACTGTAGAAGCAGGAGATTCAATAGAGATAAATTGTTCCATGAACCTTGCATCTTTGGTTGGCATTTCATCTGAACCAGGAATGTATTCTTGGACAGGACCCCAAGGATTTATAACGAATGATTCTATTGCTGAATCTTCTGTAGTTGGATGGCATTATTTTGAAGCAATCTATATGGATGGATGTTCTGCTATTGATTCTGTATTTATTTTTTCAGAAGAAGACATTCCATTTGCAATTGGAGGACCTGATACTTTATTAACTTGCTTAGTAGAATCTGTAATATTAGAAGGTACATTTAATATGAATGGTGATTTCACTGTATTCTGGGAAGACGCAGACGGAAATGTACTAAGTAATGAACCAAATTTAGAGGTAGATAGTAGTGGATTCTATTATTTCTTTGTTATGAACAATATAACAGGCTGTCTATCAATTCCTGATGAAGTATTTGTCGGATTGAATATAGAGGAACCAGACGCTTTCATTTTTGCTGACCCTGGTAACACTTTAGATTGTAAAGTGGAGCTCATAACTCTTAGCTTTTCAAATGAATTTAATGTTATCTATCAATGGACTTATGAAAACGAAATTTCTACTGATGCGACATTTGAGCTTGATTCTGCAGGAATCGTAATTTTAACAGCCATAGATACGATAACTGGATGTATAGCTGTAGATTCTATTTTAATTGATGAATTAGAAGAGTTTCCAATTATCAATATAAGTCCAGTAAACGAAATTAATTGTGATAACACTATGGTTTCACTAGATGCTAGCACATCAATTCCAAGTAATAGTTCTACTTTCCTATGGACTGATATTAATGGTGATTCTATTTCTAATCAGTCAATTATAAATGTTATTGATCCAGGCTCTTACATTGTTATTGTGACAGATTCTATATCTGGTTGTGAAAATCAGGATACTATTGAAGTTTCATCAAATACTGAAATGCCAGATTTATCGGGACCTGAAGATATTATATTTAATTGTTCTGATACTCAAGCTGAATTAATTGCGACATCAACAAATCAAGGGACTTATAATTGGATAATTCTTGAGGGAGAAATTCAAGGTCCTTCTAATCAGAATAGTGTAATAGCAATTAGTGCAGGTACATATGTTGTGGAGTTTACAGACGCCAATTCTTTTTGTGTTGCTACTGATACTGTTGTTATCATTGAAGAATTTGATGAACTAGAAATATTAGATTGGCAAAAACAAAATGAATCTTGTTTTAATTCTAATGATGGCATGCTGTTGATAGGGGATATAGAAGGTGGTACAGAACCATATGAATTAACGTTAAATGGGGAATCAATAGAACAAGAAGATATTTTCAACTTAGGTCCAGGATCATATAACCTACTAATAGTTGATGATGAAGGTTGTAGTCTGGATACAACATTTATAGTTAATCCAGCAAATGAATGGACTATATCTCAAAATCAATCAATAGAAATTGAATTAGGTCAATCATCAGAATTAAATGTAACGACCAATATACCTGAAGATCAGATTGATACGATTATTTGGAGTCCAGATTTTAATCTGGATTGTACTAATTGTTTGATTACAGGTTTTATAGCTGATGAAGACATTATTTATACTATAACTATCATTGATATCAATGGATGTGAGATTTCAACTTCAATAGAAATAAGAGTAATAATTGATGAAAGTATAAATGTATATGCGCCTAATGTAATTACGAACAATGATGACGGAGTGAATGATAATTTCACACTTTTCACAAATGAAGAACTTCAAATATCAGAATTAGCAATTTATAACCGATGGGGAGAAAGAGTCTTTTTTACTGAAAATATACCTACTAATAATCCTGATCTAGGCTGGGATGGTACGTTCAAAGGAGATAAAGTCAATCCAGCAGTTTTTGCATTTTATGCAATCCTAATCCTACCTGATGGTACGGAAGACACCATCGTAGGTGACATAACTGTACTGAAATAAATTATACACCTTTCATTAAAAATAAACTAAGTTAAAAACTAAATACTTTAGCTTTGCAACATGAATAAAAAGAAAGATATTTCTTTATTATACTACTTTATTAGTCTTACAGGTCTAGTACTTTGGATGCTTTCATTTACAAAATATAGAGATTTATCATACAATCCTTTTTTGTGGACTTTTTCAGGAATGCTATTCATTACTCCCATGTTTGTACTAGGAAGGAATAGTGAGGATAGAATAAATAATATATTGTCCAAATATATCCCGCTTATTGCTAGTGTATTATTTTTAATTGCATCATATGTGATTTTCAATTCAGTTTATGATTTACTTTCAAATCATCCTAATTATAGAACTGGTTCAGATGTCATCCCATCATTAGAAACTTATGTAAAAAGATTCTTAGGCGGTGAGAAGGTATATGTTGAAATCCCTTATGCTAATTATTTTATTAAACCGACGTACTTCCCTGGAATGTGGATGCCTTATATCATTCCAGAATTGATTGGTTTTGATTATAGATATATGGCATTAGGTTCATTTTTAGTTGTCTACTTTGGAACAGGTATATATTATTTAAAAAAGAACCCTAGTCTTATTCAGACTTTTGTAATAGCAATTCTTCCAGTTCTATTTTTGCTTTGGCTTGTTCATTATGACAAATCTGCAATACTTTATTCTACAGAGTTAATGCCATTAGTATTTTATATGCTTCTTATTTTGGGTTTAACCCAAAAAAAATGGCTACTAATAGGTATTTCTATTGGCTTATGCACAATGTCTAGATATTCTTATTCACTCTTTATAATTCCTTTTATATTTATAATATGGAAAGAATGGGGATTTAAAAACCTTTTCAAAATAGGAGTGTCTGGTTTATCTGTAATCATCTTAATTTATATACTTCCCTTTTTTATTCACGAACCTGCAATTTTGACAAATGGATTTGAGTATTATAGTCAAACAATATCTGATCAATGGCGAGTACAAAGTTGGCAGCCTGAAAATTCTATTCCATATCATCTAAACAATGGGTTATCTTTTTCTTATTATTTCTATACTTTAATAGAAGGGGATTTGGATAAGAAACTAGATTTTGCAAAGATTTTCAATTTAGTAGCTTCATTAGTGACAGCCATTGGTATAGCTCTGGTTTGGCTAAAATTTAAAAATAAAGAACGATGGAACATCTATTTGGTTAATGGATTAATTCTATATCTAATTGTTTTTTACAGCTTTTTATATGTTCCATTTTCTTATCTCTTTATATTACCTTTGGGCCTTGGTTTAACTGCATTTTGTATAAATGGACATAGGTCTTTAAAAATTTAAAAAATTGAATAAAACGTTTTATAATATATATATAAATGATCGCTTACTTCAGCTAATTTCTGAACATGATGTTCCTTTTATTATCTTGGAAGAAGGAGAAATGATGGCAGAAGTAGGAGAGAGTAAAGCTCCCATTATTGATGCTATAGAAGCTTTAGAAGAAGGAACATATAGTAGGGTAGTATTATACAAAAAATCACTTGATAATCTATTAACTTCATTTCAATCATTTTTTGAAATAATTGAAGCTGCAGGTGGTGTAGTAGAAAATGATAAAAAGCAAATCTTAGCAATTTATAGAAGAAAACATTGGGATTTTCCAAAAGGAAAATTAGAAAAAGATGAGAAAAAGAAGGATTGCGCCATTAGGGAAGTTAAAGAAGAATGTGGTCTTAAGAACCTTGAAATCATCAAAAAGCTAGGCAGTACATTTCATGTTTATGGTAGTAAAAAAGATAGGAAACTTAAGATTTCTACTTGGTATGTTATGCACTCTAATGATAAAGAACTAATCCCTCAAACTGAAGAAGATATAGAGGTTGTAAAATGGTTCAAAGTGAATGATTTTCTACTTCACGCAAAGCCAGTTTTCAAAAACATTTTAGATGTATTTGAGCATTATCTTATGAAATTTCATTAATTTTTACTGGAGACAAAAAAGCCCGAAAGCGAACTTTCGGGCTATCATTACAAAATGTAATAGTTAGATTTACTTCAAATTATTTCTTATCTAGATTATCTATTCTCGCAACAAGATCTTGAAAGTGAGCACTCTTTAGACTTGTACCTCTATAGTTTGCTGAAGAAGAAATATCAGATTTTAATTTCATTAATGCAGACCGCACAACAGCTGAAATATCTGTTGATTTTACTGTATTGCTATTACTTTCTAGTTTCGCAATAAGCTTATCCACATACATTCTTTGAAGATTTCTTTTATAGCTATCTCCTGCATCTATTGAAGCTCCAAAAATCCCGCTTTGTAAATCTTTAAATAAGATTTCAATGCCATATGCATCATTACCATTTATTGCTTCATTCTCAATTATTCTATTTAATCTATCGTTTAATAAAAGGATATCTAATGTACGACTTTGAACTCTACCAATTCTAGAAATTACACCTGATGGCTCAATTCTACCAATTATCTCCTTGTCAATCAACCATGTAGGTGTTTCAAATAATTGCTGATTAAGGAACATCATTGCTTCTCTCTGCCTTTCCTTTGAAACATGAGAATATATAGGCTTATCTTCATCATACGTTTGATACATCTCGTAGACTCCTCCAACATTTGCCGTAACATGACCCATATATCGATTGAACTGGCCATAAACTTGACCATATAATTCATTCAAATCAGTAAAATCTTTACCGCTTTCTTCTGTCCATTCAATGAGTTTTGGCACTATCCGTTTAAGATTTTTAATACCGTAATCAGATGCTTTAACAGAGTTGTCTCCTAAATCTTCTGTCTGTGCAGAAGGGTCCAAAGGTAATCCTCTCTGCCTTCCAAATCTATAAATAGGATCTCCAGCTTTCTCTAAAACCCATTGATCTGTAATTTTTTTATCTTCTTCCGGAGTACTTACATTTCTATTAAGTTGATATCCGTATTTGATTGACCATTTGTCATAAAGTCCCACTCCAGGCATTAGACCTACTTCACCATCTTCTGGTTGAGCAACATAATTAAATCTTGCATAATCCATAATAGAAGGTGCCGTACCCATTTTTTTGGTGAAATAACGACTTCTTAATGAATCAACTGGATAAGCAACACTAGAACCCATATTATGTGGCAAACCTAATGTATGTCCTACCTCATGAGCTGAAACAAAGCGAATTAATTGCCCCATTACTGCTGTTTCAAATTGTACAGATCTTGCTGCAGGATTTATTGCAGCTGTTTGTATAAAATACCAATTTCTTAGTAAATTCATCACATTATGATACCAAATAATATCACTTTCTAATATTTCTCCAGTACGCGGATCATGTACGTGAGGGCCCTGTGCATTCTGTATGTCTGTAGATACATATCTAATAGTAGAATACCTAATAACTTCAGGAGTCCAATCTGGATCTTCTTCTTTACTAGGAGCTTCTTTTGCAATTATAGCATTCTTAAATCCAGCAGCTTCAAAAGCAGGTTGCCAATCTTCTATTCCTTGCTTAAGAAATGGAACCCATTCTGTAGGAGTTGCAGGATCAATATAATATATGATAGGTTTAACAGGTTCAACCAATTCACCATTGTAATAAGCATCTGGATCTTTAGGCTCTAAACGCCATCTTGTGATATATCTCTTACTCTGCGCTTTTTGGGCCTCCGAGCCATAATCAATTTGGCTAATTGAAAAATACCCAACCCTTGCATCATGCAACCTTGGCAACATTGGCTCTTCTGGTAATAGAACAAAGCTTTGATTTAATTCTATTGATAATGCACCTGTTAATTGATTATCAGGTAATTTATCAGAACCATTGTAAGTTAGAACGTGTCTCACTTCTACATTTTGCGGAAATGATCTCATGGATTCTATGAAAGATCTCTTTTTATCAACCCCACGAATGCCAAAACTTTTTTCTTGGAAATCATACATTGCACCAAACATTGGTACATCAGTCGTAAAGAGAGGAGTTACGTCAATAATCACACTATTCTTCCCTTTTCCTAATGCCTTTATGTCAAAGACCATTATTACAGGTTCAAAATTATTATTTCTTACTGATTCATAAATTGGTTTTTCTTCACTCGCGATACTGTTATATGATACCTCACGTAAAAGAATTTTGTCATCTTTTCTTTCAAATCGAATGACTTGTTGAGGTCTTGATTTTGTTCCAGCACCACCGAAATTTAGTCCTTTAACAAAACCAGAAATTCTACTAACAACAAGAATTTCTTTATTAAGAAGACTATCACCAATTTCGAAGTAGTTGTTTTCTCCAACCTTATGAGTAGTAATTAAACCCGATGAACTAACTGCCTTTTCAGTAATTATATCCTTATATGGCTTAATTTTACTTTTATCCTTTTTAGGAGGAGCTTGTGTAGGTTGATTTTTTTTCTTTTTGCTAAAAATCTGAGCATTTGCAGTATTGCTAAACGAAATAGTAAAAATCATTAAGCAAAGTAAATAGAAAGTGTTTTTTTTATACATTTTAATTTTCATTTAATAATTCCCTTGATATAACCAATTTTTGGATTTCAGATGTACCTTCACCAATGGTGCAAAGTTTAGAATCACGGTAGAACTTTTCTACAGGAAAATCTTTAGTGTACCCATATCCACCAAAAATTTGAACAGCATCTGTTGCAATTTCTACACAAGCTTCACTTGCATAATATTTTGCTATAGCACCTGCTTTGGTAACTTTATCACCTGCATCTTTTAATTTTCCAGCCTTACGAGTTAATAATTCCGAAGCTTCAATTTTCACTCTCATATCAGCTAGTTTAAAAGCTATTGCTTGAAATCTAGAAATTGCTTTACCAAATTGTTCTCTTTCTTGAGAATATTTAACAGCAGCTTCATATGCTCCTTTAGCTATTCCTAGAGATAACGCAGCTATACTTATTCTTCCACCATCAAGAATTTTCATTGCTTGAATAAAACCTTCACCTTCTTTTCCTAAAATCTGATCTTTATGAACACGACAATTTTGGAAAACCATTTCAGCTGTTTCACTAGCTCTCATTCCTAATTTATTCTCTTTCTTCCCAGCGCCAAAACCCTCTGTTCCTCTTTCTATAACAAAGGCGGTAATTCCTCTACTGTCTAATAATTCTCCAGTTCTTACCAACACTACAGCGATATCTCCAGATATACCGTGAGTAATCCAATTTTTGGTTCCATTAATTATAAAATGATCTCCATCTTTTTCTGCTACACATTGCATACGCATTGCATCACTACCTGTATTAGCTTCAGTTAAGCCCCAAGCTCCTATATGTTCGGCTGTTGCTAATTTTGGTAAGTACTTTTTCTTCTGCTCTTCGTTTCCAAAAGTTAAAATATGATTAGTACATAAAGAATTATGTGCAGCTAAAGAAAGGCCTATACTTCCGCACGTCTTAGCAATAGAACTTATGATTGTAATGTATTCTTGATAACCCATACCACTACCTCCATATTCTTCTGGAACTAAAACTCCCATAAAACCTAATTCACCCATTTTTTTAAAGACCTCTACTGGAAATTCTTGGGATTCATCCCATTCCATTAATCTTGGCCGAATATTAGATGCGGCGAATTGTTCAGCAGCCTCTTCAATAAACTTTAAATCTTCTATATTCATTATGTAAATTATTTAACTTAATTAGAAATTTATTTGTGATCCTATTTCTACAATTGAAAGCTAAATCTATACTTGCACCTGCACTTGCACTAAAATTTGGCTAAAAGTAAGATTATATTATTGAAAATAGAATAAAAGCAAAAAGGTTTATTAATATTAGTAACCATATTTACCTTTCCAAAGTTTATGTAAATGTTCTTTCAATTTTTGTTCTGATGGATTCCCTTGAGGAATATAAAATGTAGTGTTTTTTGCCGTCTCTGGTAGGAATTCTTGCCCGGAATGATTGTTCTCATAATCATGAGAATATTCGTAATTTGATCCATATCCTAGATCTTTCATAAGTTTTGTCGGTGCATTTCGCAAATGAAGTGGAATAGGTTCATTTGGATGATCCTTAACATATGCCAAAGCTTGATCGATTGCGGAATAACTACTATTGCTTTTAGGGCTACAAGCAAGGTAGACTGCACATTGAGCCATCATTATTCTTGCCTCTGGATAACCTGTTTTAACACAACTATCCATTGTTGCATTAGCTAAAAGAAGTGCATTAGGATTCGCCATTCCTATGTCTTCGCTTGCTAGAATAATCATTCGTCGACATATAAATTTAACTTCTTCACCACCTTCTATTAATCTTGCTAGATAGTAAATTGCAGCATTTGGATCACTTCCTCTTACACTTTTGATAAAAGCTGAAATGATATCATAATGCATTTCTCCATTTTTATCATAAATGGACATGTTTTCTTGAATAATTTCAGATACTAATGAATTAGTAATTGTTACTTTTTCGTCTGATTTAAAAAATTGTATGATTGATTCAAATCCATTTAATAATCTTCTTGCATCGCCTCCACTATATCGTATTAACGCATCCGTTTCTTTTATTTCAATATCTTTTGACTTTAAATATTCGTCTTTCTTTAAAGCTGTATATAAAAGATCTTCTAGTTCATTCTTATCCAAATGTTCAAGCGTATAGACTCTACATCTACTTAATAAGGCAGGTATTACTTCGAATGAAGGGTTTTCAGTTGTTGCACCAATTAAAATAATAGTACCATTTTCTACTGCTTTAAGAAGTGCATCTTGCTGAGATTTATTAAATCGATGAATCTCATCAATAAAAAGAATAGGGTTAGGTTTTGAAAACAGAGTATTGCTTTGTGCTTTTGTTATAGCACTTCTTATATCTTTTACCCCTGCATTAATCGCACTAATTTCTATAAATGGCCTATCTTGAGTTTTAGAAATTATTCTAGCCAAAGTAGTTTTTCCTACGCCAGGAGGTCCCCAAAATATCATAGAACCTACGGTATTATTCTGTATGGTTTTATAAATTATAGCTTCTTGACCAACAATATGTTGTTGACCTAAATACTCCTCTAAAGTTTCAGGACGCATTCTTTCAGCTAATGGTTTATTCATCTTTATTGGCTTTCGCCCAAAGTAAATACTTTTCAGGATTTATCCTGAAAATAACTACCAATAATTAGTGACATTTTCAGCTAGAAGTTTCTAATTTTTAATTTTAATGATTATTTTTTTTCATGTAACGCAGCATATTCCATTTTTGCATTTTCAATGTTATTGAACTAAAAACAAAAAGCAAGCATGAATTTATTTAATAAATTTTCATTCTTACTATTTACTACTTTATTACTTTTTTCCTCTTGTCATAGAGATCTAGATGATTCTTCTATTATTGATATCAGAATACCTGGACCTGAAATCGTAGATCTTATTAGAGGAAATCTTGACGTCTATGTTACAGATTTGGAAGGAAATTCTTTGAAAGATGTTGACGTCTTTGTTTACGATGAAAAAATAACAACAGATCAATTTGGAATTGCACAATTTGAAGACATTCCATTAGATGCAAATGGAACTTTTGTAAGAGCTATTATACCTGGTTTCTTCTTTGGTTCTGATAAATTTTTTCCTAATGGAACAAAAAATTCAATTGTAATTAGAATGTTACCTCTAGAAAATGGGAAAGAAATTGATCCGACCTCTGCAGCTCAAATCACTATTGATGGTGGTGGGAATATTGCGTTTCAAGCAAACTCTTTTGTTGACGAAAACGGAAATGATTATAGTGAACAGGTTACCATATTTGCTAGATGGATCAATCCACAAGATCCTTTTGCTCATGAAGTAATGCCTGGTAATTTAATTGGTGTAGAAGAAAGAGGTAATACAGCAGTTTTAGAATCTTTTTCCATGATAGCTGTAGAATTACAAGATGTAAACGGTTCTAAATTACAGCTAAAAGAAGGTCTACCTGCAACTGTAACTTTCGAAGTGGATGAAGAACTGCGTAATTCAGCACCACAATTTATTCCTACTTGGTCTTTCAATGAAATAAGTGGAAATTGGATAGAAGAAGGGAGTGCAGAATTTATTGATGGAAGTTATGTTGCAGAAGTATCACATTTTAGTTTTTGGAATTGTGATGCCCCTTATCCTTTAATTAATGTAACAGGCACAGTAGTTGATGAAGATGGTAATCCCCAAGTAGGATTTTATGTGTTAGTCAAAGTGAATGGAATGTGCGGAGCAGGATATACCAATGGAGAAGGGCAATTTTCAGGTAAAATGCCAAAAAATCAGTTGTTAACATTTTGTGTATTTGCACCAGGATGTGATGAACCTATTTTTACTACAACCTTAGGACCTTTTACTGATAATACTCTTCTTGATGATTTTGTAATTGAAACTACCACAGTAACATATTCTGGAACAGTATTATGTGAAGGCAAAGCCTTAGCGGAGGCTCCTATCTATCTAGTATTTGAAAATTTAACCGAAAAATATTTTTCAGATGAAAATGGTAATTTTTCTATTGATGTTCAAGAAATAAATTGCCTTAATTTTCCTGAAGGAATCTTATTTGCATTAAATCCTGACACAGGTATCCAAAGCGAGGTGATAAATGTTAATGGCGACAGTCAAGATAATCTTGAATTAGAAGTTTGTTTAAATTGTGATATTACTCCTTCTATAACTCAAGACAATCCTGATATTTGTGCAGGATTCTCAATTTTAACATTAAATATTGATAATACAACGACTGAATATCAAATTGTATGGAACAATGGTTCAACTTCTGATGTGATAGAAGTATTTGAGTCTGGAGTATATTGTGCTACAATTACAGAACCTATCACGCAATGTTCATTGTCAATTTGTGAAGAAGTAGAGGTTGTAAAAGAAGTAGAAGTTGATGTTGAAGGAATTGATATTTCTTGCACTCAAGAAGGACTTGCATTAGCCTCAGCATTTAATGGAACGCAACCGTATTTTTATACTTGGGATGGACCTTCTTTCTCAGATATTGGTAATGGACAAATTATAGTTTTTAGTGAAGGAGAATATTCTGTGACTGTTACGGATGCAAATGGATGTACTGCGGAAAATTCAACATATATTCAAGAAAACATATCAAGTCAAAATTTACCTATAAAAAGTGATCAGAACATACCTATTTTATGTAACAATGATTCAATATTACTTTTTGTAGATTGTCCTTGGTGTCCAATTGACACTTCCTCTGTAGTATGGATTTTACCAGATGGATCAAATGTAACAGGAGGTAGTATTAACGCTGTTCAAGCAGGTACTTATGTTGCTATAACTAATGATGGAGTTTGTAATTATGAAGGCACTATTGAGGTTATAGATGGAGGTTTTGTGTTTTATTCTCTTACAGAAACATTTTGTGAAGAATCAACTTATTTCTTGAATTATGAAATTGAAATTAACGGAGTTCAAGATTTTTTCACACTTACTATAAGTTACGAAGATTTAATTACCAATTTTCCTGAAAATTATACAGGAGAAATAGAATTAACTAGTCCGAATGGATGTGATTATACTATTGACTATTCACTGCCTTATGCTAGTGGAATTGAAATAATAGACATCAATCAACCTAGCTGTGATACGTGCCAAGATGGTTCTATATTAGTTGATTATTCTGAATTCCAATGTGGTTGTATACAAGGAGAAACAGCAGTAGTTTCAGTGAACGATTTGAATACTGAATTAGATTTAGTTGAATTAGGTGTTGGCGACTATTATTTATTTGTATATGATATAGAAGGATGCTTAATATTTGTAGAACCATTTAGTTTATAAACTAAAACAATTATCTTTAACAAAATAAACTCTAACTAGAATATTTGAAAGATATTGATGACATAATAAAAAAATGCATAAAAAGAGATAGAAAATCTCAAGCAATGCTTGTTGCGCATTTTGGGCCAAAACTACTGCCTGTGTGTAAAAGATATACAC
>CAZSKA010000092.1:0-13338 GCA_964607315.1 uncultured Saprospiraceae bacterium
AGCCCAAAGAAAAAAGTAATACAATGAAAGCAAAAATATATCTTCTCTTCTGCCAACTTAGCTCTATAGTATCGCATTTCTTTTCACGTAATTCATCAATTTCGTTGTCAAAAAGCCTTGACATCAAATTGGTATTTCTTGCCACGATTTTGATTTCTTGTAACCAAAAGTCTGTCCTTCCTACCCCACCACTGGATCATGAAGCGTTAAACTTGCCTGTTTTAGAGAAAAAAGTGGACGAGAATATTGATCCTTATTTTTATGAAACGACAGCTATAACGAGCGAAAAAGGACCAGAAAGTATCACGCGAAATATCATTCAGGATGATAAAGGACTACTATGGTTCGCATCTTGGCAGGGAGTTATGTCTTATGATGGAAAAGAGTATACCAACTATACAAACAGAGATAATCTGAAGCGCTTTCACATGTTTGCAGTTTATCAAGATAGCAAAGGTGGATATTGGTTTGGTTCTGTTCGAGGTGGATTGTATCGATATGATGGTAAAAACTGGGAACATTTATCAAGCAAGAAGGAATTAACTAATGATATCATATCATGTTTTATGGAGGATTCCAAAGGGAATCTTTGGATAGGTACAGCAGATGGAGCCGTAAGATACAACTGGAAAACCTTTGAAAAATTTGGAAAAGAAGAAGGCTTAATTAATGGAGATATAAATGATATAGTGGAGGATAAAAATGGTGTTTTGTGGTTTGGGACAAGGGATGAATTATATACTTTTCAAAATGAAAAATTCTCTATTTTCAAAGCTTCAAACGGTAATTCTTTATTCAATGTACGCACCATCATCAAAGATCAACAAGATAGGATGTGGTATGGAGGAAATAACGGCCTATGGATGTTTGATGATGGGGAAGAAGAGCAAATCATGACTGCTTTTACTGGATATATTTATGAATCACCATCTGGAATTGTATATGCAGGAATTGCAAATGGATCAGGTAGAAATTGGACATTAAATCGTTTTGAAACGGTGTCCGCTCCATTGAATGAAATGAATCACAAAGAGATAAGAGAGCAAGAAGGTCAAATTTTTGGGATTATGGAAGATAAAGATGGAGTGCTGTGGTATGGCACAGAGAGAGGAGTAGTTCAGGTGATGGAATAAGAGTAACTTGTACATCTATAATTGCGAAAAAAAATCTGTGGATTTACACCATTGAATTATGTTCTTATATGAACGGTCGTTCGTTGCTCTTACTTTAATTTACTATTACTTCAGATTTTCTATTACAAGACCATTTTAATTAAAAGTACTAATATCAAATTATAATGTGTTGTCACAAAAGTTATAGCACTCCCTTTTAATATTGATATAAAATTTATAATTAAAATAGTACAAAATGAAGTACATTTCTCTTTTACTTTTGGTGTTTGTAAGTCAATCTATTCTTGCCCAAAAAACAGATTGTATTTATAACCCAGAAAATCCAGCATTAAGTCCATTTCTTGTTGAAATGGATGAAAGTTCAATGATTCTAGCTCCCTCCTTATTAACTCCATATGATTTATTCGAAAGTAAGGAAAGTATATTTGAAATGCCAAAAAATAATGAGATCAAATTAAAGGATGAATATAACTATGTTGACGAAGAGCACGAATTAACTATTGTTCGTTTTCAGCAATATTATAAACAAATACCCGCTGAATGTGGAGTTATCATAGCAAATTGGCAAAGTTGTTTTCTTACGAATATAAATGGTTCAATTAATTGTGATTACAACTTTGGTGTAAAAAATCTTATAAATCCAGAAGATGCAATAGAAGCAGCTTTAAATGAAGTTAATGCTATTACATATTTATGGGATGTAGAAGAGGAAGAAAACGCATTGAAAGAAGAATTTGGAAATGATGCGACTAATTATCCATCTCCAGAATTAATGATTAATTGTGATGAACAATTAGTATTTAGGGTTTTAGTTAGCAGCGTGGAACCCTATGATTCTCGTACAGTAGATGTTGATGCAAAAACTGGAGAAATTAAGAAAAATGACTCTAATATTAGAGAATGTAGTTTCCATAGCTCCAAGTCTGAAGACAGTTGTAATCATAAAAATAAGGAAAATCATTTATCCAAAAGCCATCCAAAAAGTACAACTAGTCAACCTAATATTCCAAATAATCTTACTGAAAATTGTTTATCTTTTGGCTCTACTTTATTTAATGGAACTCAACTTTTAACGACATCATGTAATGATGATGGATCTATTTTATATTTAGAAGATGAAATTAACAAACCATATCATGAAATGAGAGATATGGAAGAAACTTTTTGGTTTAACGGAATCGGCGAGCCTTTAGTTCTTGCGGGAAGTAGTGATGCTACATGGCCTTCAGAATATGTTAATGTTACTTCTGTTCATTGGTCTTTAGCTCAAACTAAGGGTTATTTTAAAAATAAATTACGTTATGAATACCAGGGCTCAAAACGATTAAGAATTAAAGCAAATTATGGTGTTGGAGATTGCGACTTTTCTCTTGTTGGAGCTTTCTATACTCCTGCTGGGCCTTATGGGGGAACATTGAATTTTGGAGGAATTAATGGTTATTATGGGGTTTTAGATGTTGTGGGTCATGAATTTACGCATTTTATAATTTCTGAGCTTAATAAACTTGAATATGTAAATGAATCTGGTGCGTTAAACGAATCCTTTGCAGATATATTTGGTTATATGACTGACCGAAACACAAATGGGGCAGATGATTGGGATTTAGGTGAAAGAACAGGTAGCGCTATCAGAAATTTACAATATCCGAGTACTGTGCCTTTAGCACCTCAATGTGGAGGTACAACAACTCAGCCTGATACTTATGAAGGAGATCATTGGCATTGGGACAATGAAGGGTCAGATGGCAATCATATTAATTCTGGTGTTCAAAACAAATGGTTTTCATTACTAAGCGAAGGAGGTACACATAACGAAATAACTGTTGGTGCTATTACACAAGAAAAAGCAGCAAAAATTGCTTATTTGAATCTGCTTGGACAGTTAGGGTTTAATTCAACTTTTCAAGATTCAAGAGATGGCTCTGTACATGTAGCTAAAATATTATATGGAGATTGCTCATATGAACATATTCAGACACAATTAGCTTGGGAAGCATGTAAAGTAGATGTATTAGGAAATTGTATTACACTTGAATATGAAGATGACCCAGAAGTTTATATATATGAGTCTTCAGGTGTTAAAATAGTTCAATTTTGTCAAAATGGTAGAGAACTTCCTTATTATGTAAAATTAACAGGTAGCTCAATTGGCAACGTTACATGGACCCCTCTTGAAAGTGGCGCGATTGAAGGATGGGAATGGGAGACTTCAGGTGAAAATAATGAAATGCTGATTATTAAATCTATTAATAATTCTCCTTTTGGTCTATATCATTTCAAATATACAACTACAGATGGAATCAATGGAGTAGTTACTTTTCAGGTTATTGAATGTCTTGACATACATGATCCAAATGATGATCCAGAATTTGATTGTACACAGTTAAAATTTAAAAACCAATCTGTTGAAATTGATAATTTAGATTTAAACATAAAACCAAATCCTGCTAATAATTTCATTTCACTTGAAATTCCTGGAGCTAGAGATTTTTATACATATGAAATAATAAACACTTCTGGTCAATTGGTTATTTCTAATAAAACTATAAATGATGGGCAAATTTCTATTGACCATCTACAGACAGGTATTTATACAGTCCGAGTTGTTATAAATAACAAGGTATACATTAGTAAATTTTCAAAATTCTAAACACCTTAAATAATATTCACAAAGAGGCTGTCTTAACTTAAAGGTAGCCTCTTTTTTTTGGGTTATATAAAAGCTTTCCTTTGATTTCTTTCTAGCATAATTGTTGAAATAATACATTTTTCCAGCCACAAAAAAAAGTCTGATAATACAGAAAAAATCCTGTATCATCAGACATAAAGTTAAATCATTGATTGTTGTATTCTACTAATACACATACTTCACTTGGGTACTACTCTTTTTATTCATTGTTCCTATTATTTGACCTTGAGGAATTCGTACTGAAGGAAAAACTCCAGGTTCGAACAAAAGAATATTCAATGATCCACCATACTGAAAATATCCTACCTCTTCCCCTTTAGCAATTGACTGAGCAGGTGTTCCATTTTCAATATTTTTAAACTTATCGTCGAAAATAACTGAAGCTATGGTATTTAATCCAACAGGAATCATAGCTACTTTTCCATAATCTTGTGTCTCTATAATCAGATATCCTCTTCTAAAATCTTCAAAAACACTATAGTCATAACCATAACCTACATTCCCTTTATCGATTAATTCTGGAAAATCTTTTATCCCAAAATATACACCCCTAACGTCTTGATTTGACTCTATTACTTGACCAGATACCGGTGAATGAAAACGATGGTAAACAGTTGGCATCAAAATATTAGAAACTGCTGTTCCTCCTTCGAAAAAATGAGCATTAGGAGAATTATTAAGAAGTTCCAATACATTCAGTTCTTGGGTTTTGACTGGTAGAGGATCTGTTAGTACCAAATCATCAGCAATAATATTAACAATTGCATCAGCAGGCGAAACTACCACAGAGTCATCTGCAGGATTACTTATCGGTCGTGGAATCTTTAACTCTCTTGAAAAGAAATCATTAAAACATGTATAACCACCTGGTGGTATTATATACTGTGACATTCCTTCTGGGCCTATCGCCGCTTCCCATTGGTTAACTAATGGAATGGATTCTGAAGAATTCATTTTCGTAGCATTAATTTCTACAAAAAAGTATGTCATTAAATAACCAATTCCACTTTGGATGAAATTTAAACCACTTTGATTTTCATAATACAACCAACTAAATTTTTGAATAAATTCTAATCCTGTTGACAATGATGGATTCCATTGATACCATGCAGTAAAGAAGTCACACAGATTACTTAAAGCCTGGTCTTCAGGAACATTCCAGTAATAAACTACTGTTGGATCAGTTCCTGGTGGAATGGGATTAACATTTGCAATAGCCTGAAGATAAAGTGTTTTAAAGCCAAATGCATTTTCATTGTAACAATCCTGAATAAATGTTATAAAATCATTCATATTATTAACAGTAAAATTATCCTTGGTCATAATAATTAATTTTTAAAGGTGAAAAATAATTGATCATATCGTCGTTCAACCTGATCAATAAATACACCTCAAAATTAATTTACAATAGACTTCAATGTAAGCGTATAAATACCTGAATATCAAAACAGTATTAGTACTCCAAACCATTCCAGCTTGATTTCATCTAATGAAACTAAACTCTTGATAAAATAATCAAATTCAGCATATTATCAGCATATTAAAAATTATTAAATTTGAATTCATCATTCTAAAAGGGAAAACCTACCTTTACGTCATGCTTAAAAATCTTCACATAAAGAACTATGCAATTATTGAAGAACTCGAAATGAGTTTCTCCTCTGAATTGAATATCATAACAGGTGAAACTGGTGCTGGAAAGTCCATTCTCACAGGTGCTTTGGGTTTGATTCAAGGTAATAGAGCAGATACAAAAGTTCTTTATAATAAGGAAGAAAAGTGCATAGTAGAAGCAGAGTTTCATTCTACTGATCGGACTGTTCAAGGCATATTAAAAGAAGAAGAGATAGAAACCGATGAACAGATTACTATAAGAAGAATGATTATGTCTTCGGGTAAATCGAGAGCATTCATCAATGATCAGCCTGTTACACTGAATATCTTGAAGCAAGTGAGTAGTCGACTTGTTGACATGCACCGCCAGTTTGATACCCAAGGAATTAACAAGGAATCGATTCAGTTTTCCATGCTTGATAGTCTTGCAGAGGTGGATGATGTAAAGTCTAAGTATGAGGAGGCTTACGCCCAATATAAAAGGGATAATGCTGAGCTCAAGGTTTTGGTAGAGGAAGAGGCTAAGGTGAATCAGGAATTGGATTTTATAGAATTCCAGTTGAATGAGTTATCAGAATTTGGTTTTGAAGAAGGAGAGCAAGTGGGCTTAGAACAAGAGGTTAATTTATTAAGTAATGCGGAGAACATTGTTCAAGCTTTGCAGAAGATTAATTTCCAGCTAGATGGTAGCGAGCTTAATATTATCGGTCAAGTGATGGAACTGAGTAATGAGCTAGAACGTGCGGGCGATGCGGGAGAAGAGATTAACAAGTTAAATGAACGTTTAGTCGCAGTTGTAGAGGACTTAAGAGATTTAGCAGCGACATCATCACAGCTGGAAGGAACAATAGATGGCGATCCAGCAACGCTTCAGGAAAAGCAGGAGCGATTAGATAATATGTATAGGATGATTGCTAAGCATCACAAAGAGAATTTGGATGAGTTGCTGGTTTATCAGGAAGAATTAAGTAGCAAATTATTCAAGTTGAAATCATATGGAAAAGATAGGACTTCATTAGAGAATAGGATTGCAAAAACGGAGAAGGAACTGAAAAGTTTAGCTAAGAAGTGGAGTGATAAGCGAAAGAAAGTAGCGCCATCTTTTGAGAAGAAGATTATGGAGTTGCTTGGAATGCTGGGGATGGAGCATGCACAATTTAAAGTGTTGTTAGAAGATGCGAGCGAATTGCGTGGGAATGGAAGCGACAAATTAAGGTTTATGTTTAGTGCGAATCCGGGTAAGGAATTACAGTCCTTGAATGAGGTTGCGAGTGGAGGTGAATTGTCGCGATTAGCTTTGAGTTTAAAGTCGATAATAGCGGGAAAGGTGGAATTAGGCACATTGATTTTCGACGAGATTGACACTGGTATATCAGGTGAAGTTAGCACGAAAATGGGAAAGATATTACAGTCTCTTGCCAAAAGTCAGCAAATCATATCTATCACCCATTCTCCACAGATTGCTTCACGTGCAGAAACACATTTCTTTATCTACAAGGTTGTTGAAAATAATAGAACTTATACAAAGATCAGAACCCTTGATCAAGAAGGAAAAATCCAAGAATTAGCAAAAATGCTCAGTGGTGATCCTCCTCCTGATAGTGCAATCAAAAATGCTAAAGCTTTATTAGAGGCATAAAAAAAGCCTTTGGGCGTAAGCCCAAAAAATACACTATATTTATTGATTTCAACGCTTTCACATCTTATCCTGACTGAAATAACGAAACAAATACTAAAATTTCGGTATGAGCAAATTATACTTAGAATTCGATAGCTTTTGGTGAAGCCTTTAGTATAGTTTAATTATAACACTGAATCAATGAATCTAGCAAAACGTCAGTTTAATAGAGGTTTGACCATTCCAAATTCTAAGGTTCTTTTCAGGCATGGTATGAAAATATATACGATAGGCAAACCAACCTTCACCATTAATTAAATGATCGGCTATATTAGCTGAATCTATCATTTCAAATTCTACAAATGCAGGTTTATCTAATGAAAACTCTTTATTAATTCCTAATACGGTATCTTCATTACTAATGGGGTCTACATAAATCAATTCGACCCTATCCAGATAAGGTTCCCAATTCTGATAATATGTAAATTCATCTAAATGTAAATTCGCATGAAAAGTATTTACTTTAGTAATTACTGAAGGAGAATCAAAATCATCATTCCCAAAATTAAATTCTATCAGAGATAATGTATGTTCCGCGCTCCCAAGTACTGCATCACAATACAAACTATCTTCTTCTATGTACATTCTAAAATCATCATCTATAGTAGGGTTAAACCAATTTAAATGAAAGGTCAAATTATCATTTCTACATTCTTCTCTTACTTCTGATATCGTAAGAGTATTACAAGAGCTAATTAGAAAGATGGTTATTAATATATAATATAATTTCATGACTATAATTTTAAAATTTTCTAAGAATTTGAAGTTGGATGCTTCTTCTTTGGAATCCGGTATTTCTTGGGTTCTCTAGACGGTAAAAATCACTATTTACAATTTTTCTAAACCTTTGATTATAGATTATACCTAAATGAATTCTATCTTTCATGTGAAATCTATAACCAAATGACAAGCCTAAATCATAGTTCTTAATACCTTCCATTATTTCAGGTCTTTCCCAACCTTCAGGTCTATTTGCTATTAAAGTACCAAACTGTTCTACGGACTCCGTATCTTCTACAAATACATACAATGGAATAACATTTGTAATTCCGAAAGACAATTTACTCCTCTCAATTAAGCTTATTTTTGACTTAGGATTATAACTAAATCTCACAGGAATATCAATTCCAAATACTCCATTCTCTACCCTTCTATATTTCCAATTCAACTCCACATTTCCAAAAGTAGAAACGGATGCTTCTTCGTGAATATGCGGAAATATATTAATTCGAAGATGACTTATTCCAGCTGAAATACTGTACTTATCATTGAATCTATATTCTTGTTCTAGACCTAAGGTAAAGAAATTTAAAAATAGTTCTAGATTACCATTATATCTATTCACATCAATCTCTTCTCCAAAAAAATTAAGAGATCGATATCTAAAATCTAAAAACAAATAGGTCTGCCATTTCTTTAAGAATTTATAACCTGGCCTAAGATTAGGCTTTGTTAAATCTAAAGAAGCCATTCCAAAGTCAAGTTTATCATGAATAGGACTTGTTAAAAATTCAGTATGTAAAAGAGTTCTATTATCAACTTTGTTTAAAATGTCTTTAAATACATCATCTTTTTCATTAAAGTTACCTATAATGTCAGGACTTCCTTGATTCCTTGCATTGCCACTATCAGTGAATTTATTCGCATTGTTATGCTCAGAATTGAATGCTACCTGGTTAAAGTCAGTTTGATTATTATCTAAATTATCAAAAGAATTAGAACCTGTTGATTCAGTTCCTGAACCTGTAAAAGGAATATCATTACTTTCATTGTGTTTTGTTCCTTCTTCTACATTAAAAAAGGAATTATTTTTTGCAAAACTATTAACCCTAGTAGTGTTGGACTTGTCTGAAAAACCTGAACTATTCCTAGCCTGATTAGTATTTGAATGTACATTATTCGTATTGTCTTTGTTAACTAGAGCTTCATTTTCAATAAAATTATTTTTTGATTGATTAGTTAAATCTTGAATCTGGTCTTTAGATTGATGTTGGGATGAAGCATCATAATTCGTTTTGTTATCTGTTAGTACATTATTTCCTTTATTATCTTGATAAACTAAAAAATCATTTAAATTAACATCATTATTAAAGTACAAGATACTAACAGCTAATAATGAAGATATTACAAACAAGAAAAACAATTTTTTCATGCTTACTATTCTACTAATAGCATTCGAACTTGCAGCTGTTATATTCTCATTATCAATGGAATGATTAGCTGATAATTCCAACTTGCTTTTCATATCAATCCAATCAGATTCAACTGTTTCCATTTCGAAATTTTCAAAAAGGCCTTTGAAAATTTTATCGTTATTATTTAAGTTTTCTAAATTCATGATTCCTAGTTGTTAATGTGTTTTCTTATCAATTCCTTCATTGCTTTTCGGGCCTCTGACAAATGCCAACGAGAAGTTGCTGTACTAATATTCATCATTTTACCAATTTCAGCATGTTTATAACCTTCGATCACATATAAATTAAAAATAGTTTTGGTGTTAACGGGTAGTTGTGAAAGAAGTTGCAGAATTTCCTCAGTTGTCATTTTGGATATTGCTGTATTTTCGACAGCAACATCTGAATTAAGATTAAAGACAAATTTCTTTTTATAGCTTGTGTTTTTTCTAAGTTGATCAATTGTTGTGTGTAAAACAATTTTGGACATCCAAGCTGAAAATGAAGCATTTTCATATGCTGAATAATTTTGTAGAGATTGAAATATTTTTAAAAAAGCCGTATTTAATATTTCAATAGATTCGGTTCGCGATGATGTATATCGATATGGAATGGCTAATAATTTACCAGACCATCTTTTGTATAGTTTTTCTTGTGCTATTGCGTTTTCTTTTATACACTCATCTATTAGTTCTTCATCAATGGAATTAATGGGTGGCGGTTTCGCAGCTGTTCTAGCCTTATTCTTCATGAAGTAGTAGTTTTTATTAGTGTATTTATTGAATAAATTAATCCTCATTTAATGAATCGTAACTCATTTAAAAAACGTTGGTAAAAATTTAATTTTTTTCAAAATCATTTAAACTTTCTCTGTAAATAACCTATAAATGCTAGATAAAATAGAGGTTTATCTTTTCTAAAATTAAAGTTAAACCCACTAATCAAAGCAAATTCATTATATAATGTATCATTTAATTATGTGCATAAAAAAAGCCTTTGGGCGTAAGCCCAAAGACCTGAAAAATCTTCTTTTGTTATAATATTTCTATTTTACAAACTTGAAACTTCCTATTCTACCTTCCGATTGAATAACTAAAACATAAGCTCCAGTTGGTAAATCAATTAATGGCAAACTTACGTTACCAAAAACCTGCTGATGAGCAATTCTTGTCATCGTTCCATTCATTGATGTAATAGAAACTGTAATTTCTTGCCCAGATTCTAATACTGAAAATAACAGATTCTCATTGCTTACATACGGTTTAGTAACTACATTCGTAATTTCTAAATCTGTTGTGCTACTCGCTCCATTAGAAGTTATTAAAATATCATCAACTTGATACCATTTACCTTCTACATCAAGATTAGAAGTGTACCTAAAAGCAATATATGCTGTACCATTCACCATAGAAAGGTCTACAGGACCAGAAGAAACAAATTCAAAACCTCCAGGTGAAAAGATAACACCTTCTGTAATATCTGTCCAAGTAGCTGTGGTAGGATCTCCACTGCCATCATAATCTTCCGAAACTAGTACTTCAAGATCAGGACCATTAAAGTTGTTTGAATTATCAAAGGTTAACGTTTCATCACCAAAAATTGACATGTCTAATGCAGGTGAAATCAACCAATCTATATTATCTTGGATACCACCATTAAATCCATTTATTTGGGCAAAAAATCGATCATCAAAATCGCTTGCCATCCATATTTCTCCGTTGCCAACTTCACTAAAAGCCATAAACTGACCTAAAGTGGAATCATCGAAATTTTCATATAAAAGAGTGTCTTGAGCTTGCAATGAAATTGCAAAAACTGAACATAAAGAAAGAGTAACTAATTGTAAATATTTGATCATATTGTAAAGGTTTAATGTATTATTTCAGACAAATATTACAAAATATTAGCTAAAATACATTCATTCACGGCAATATATATTTGAATAAATTGATACGTCATTCAAACTATATAATTAATTAAGCCTAAAACAATACTAGGTCTAGCTTTTAATTAGTTACTAAACTGTTCTATTCTCGAAAGTCATACAGAGTATGCTCGCAGTCTATTCTGTTACTATGAACTAGCATTTAGTTCTCTATGAAATAGCATTACACCTCTATCAAAGCAGGATTCATACCCATATTGCTGAAACCTCCATCGTGAAACAAATTCTGCATAGTAACCATTCTTGTGAAGTCACTAAACAAGGATACACAATACATTGCACAATCATCAGCAGAAGCATTTCCTAAAGGTGACATCTTATCTGCATATTCGAAAAATTCTGTAAATCCTTTCACTCCTTGTCCTGCTGTGGTCATAGTAGGTGATTGAGAAATAGTATTCACTCTCACTTTATTCTTAACTGCCCAGTGATATCCGAATGATCTTGCGAATGACTCTAGTAAGGCTTTAGATTCAGCCATTTCACTATAGTCAGGAAATGTACGTTGAGCTGCAATATACGATAATGCAAGAATGGATCCCCACTCGTTCATTACGTCGTTTTTATAGGCAACTTGCATTAATTTATGAAAAGAAATTGCACTCACATCAAATGTCTTTTGCATCCAGTCGTGATTCAAATTCGTATATTCTTTCTTCTTACGAACATTAACTGACATACCAATAGAATGCAAAATAAAGTCAAGTTTTCCTCCTAAAATCTCCATCGACTTAGTCAAAAGGTTTTCTAAATCTTCCATACTTGTTGCATCACAAGGGATTACTTCAGCATTTAACTTTTCAGCTAATTCATTTAATTGGCCAAAACGCAACGCAACAGGTGCATTGGTTAAAGTTATTTCAGCTCCTTGTGCAGCACAATGTTCTGCCACTTTCCACGCAATCGACTGAGGATCTAGTGCTCCAAAAATAATTCCTTTCTTACCTTTTAAAAGTTGATTCGACATTTGTTTGAATTTTTCAACAAATGTACAGATTTAGTGTATAAGGTGAATAATAGCACTTTAATATTTTTTTCTTTGGGCTCAAGCCCAAAAAAAGAAACACCTATAATAATTGATTAGCCAAGTTTGCAAGTTCACTTCTTTCTCCCTTTTCTAATTTCACATGAGCAAACAAATGATTTCCTTTTAGTCGGTCAATAATATATGTGAGTCCGTTACTTTGCTCGTCCATATACTGTGTATCAATCTGATGAATATCACCTGTAAAAATAATTTTAGTCCCCTCCCCTGCTCTCGTGATTATTGTTTTAATCTCATGCGGCGTAAGATTTTGGGCTTCGTCGATAATGAAAATAACATTAGTTAATGAACGTCCCCTGATAAAATTCAAAGCTGTAATTTCTATGGTTCCATCTTCTTCTAAATCCTCCAACATTTTTCTCTTTCTTCCATTTTCTCGAAACTGAGATTTGATAAATTTCAGGTTATCCCAAAGAGGTTGCATATAAGGGGAAATCTTATCATCAGCATCACCAGGTAAAAAACCTATATCTCTATTGTTAAGAGGAATAATAGGTCTGGTTAAAATGATATTTTCATATTTATTTTTCTGTTCTAGCGCTGCAGCTAATGCTAAAAGTGTTTTTCCTGTACCTGCGACTCCTTGCAGAGCAACTAATTTTATCTCATCATTAAGTAAGGCGTCAAGAGCAAAAGTCTGTTCTGCGTTTTTGGGTTTTACACCATAAGCATATTGCTTTTCTACGCATTCTATCATGTCCATTTTGCCATTATATCTCGCTAGCGCAGATTCTGTACAGTTATTTAAAATGTAGTAGCCGTTTGTAATTTTTTGATTCCCTAAAATCCCTTCTTCCTTTATTGACTTATCCTTGTATAAATTTTTGATTTGATGTGCATCAAGATTATTAACTGAAACAAAGGATTCCTTCACAGCTTCCATATCTGTGACCTTGCCAGTCAAATAATCTTCAGCATCTAAACCTAGAGCTTTTGCTTTAATCCTGAGATTTATGTCCTTGGTTACTAGGGCAACTTTCGTCCTTGGATGTTCCTTCTTAAGAGTAATACCAATTTAATTTCAAAATGTCGTATAAAATTTTGATACTTAATTTTTCTA
>CAZSKA010000093.1:0-13314 GCA_964607315.1 uncultured Saprospiraceae bacterium
AAAAATTAAGTATCAAAATTTTATACGACATTTTGAAATTAAATTGGTATAAATTGTATGATTAACATTTTCTACAAAAGTTCAACACATTAGTTAAGATTCCTTTAAACACTGTTAAGCTTCCTTTAATATCGTAACCGATTTTTTTTTCATCTCGTCTATATTGTAAATGTTTAACCTTAAAAAATATTCGATATGAGAAATCTAATTTTAATGATTACGGCTTTTGTTTTTACATTAACTCTTAATGCACAGTCAGTTACTAATGTAAGTTACAGTGAAAATTATTCAATCAGAAAAGATAAGTCGCCAAAGAAGTTGTCAAAATTTGAATTGCAAATTAATAGAGGTAGCTTTATTCTACCTCATGCAAGTTTCAATTTCTACTTAACGGATAAAGCAATTTTGAGGCTAACAAATCCTGAAATTACAAGATCAAATATTCTAGATATAGTTTCTGGTGATAAATATGAAATGGATGTGTTTCTAGAATTTAGAAAACCTATCACAAAGAAATTGTTTTTAAGCCATGGTCCACAAGTTGGAATAACGAACGAACGATTAGAAGATTTTGATGGAGAGACGTTTAGGGAGAATGAATATAGAGTAGGATATAACTTTGGAGGTGGAGTGAAAGTTGGAAAACACATCACATTTGGTACATATGTTAGTCCACATGTAAGCATCATAAATAATAACATTGATTTCGCTAGAGGAGGAACTTTTGGTGGCAGCTTTGCTAACTTATATGCAGCTTACAGATTCTAAAATAAAACATTCGATGAAGTTTATCCCTTTGCAGGGATGAACTTCATTGATATTGAATTTACACAGTGCCTAGTATTTTTTGCAGTTAAGCGCTCGCCAATAAATACATGTCCTAAATGACCACCGCAGTTATTACACATTATTTCCGTTCTTCTTCCATCTGCATCAGTTTCCTTTTTTATTGCACCTTCTATTTCATCATCAAATGATGGCCACCCGCATCCAGAGTTGAATTTATCTTCACTACTGTATAATGGAGCCTCACATCTTCTACATACATAAATACCTTTATCATAGAATTTATCGTATTCTCCTGTATAAGGTCTTTCCGTTCCTTTCTGAACAATAACGTACTCTTCCTGAGGTGTTAACTGATTAAAATTTTCTTTCTCCTTCACTGTATTCCTTTTTTATCTTGTGTGAAAAGCTTTCTCGTAATTTTGCCAACTTAGGATTTATTACAATTTGGCAATAACCCGCATAATCATTTCTATTGTAATAATCTTGATGATATGCTTCAGCAAGGTAGAATTCTGAGGCTTCTTTTACTTCTGTTACTATTGGGTCGTCCCAAAGTTTGCTCGCAACATTTTCTATAGAAAGTTGGATTATGTCTCGTTCATCCGAATTGTAATAATAAATACCACTTCTGTATTGGGTTCCTTTATCGGCACCTTGCTGATTCAATGTGGTAGGATTGTGCACACTCCAAAAAATCTCTAATATTTCCTCCAGACTAATAACATCTTGATTGTAAGTGATTTCTACTACTTCATTATGACCAGTTGCCCCTGAACAAACTTCTCTATATGTGGGATTTTTGATTTTGCCATCCATGTATCCAGATTTCGCTGAAATAACACCATGGACACGCTGGAATACTGCTTCTATACACCAAAAGCAGCCTCCTCCAATAACAATTTTCTTTTCCATATCAAATCAACATCTAAAAAGGATAAAAGTTATTTGACTTTTAAGATTGGGGTATGATACAACATGTTAAGTTATAATCTCTATTAGTAGTTTGTCATCAGTTTTAGTAACCTTAGTCAAGCCATTCTTTGCAAGTCCTTTTACTGCTTTATCCCATTGTTTATTACTTAGGCCAACAGCTTCTTTCAAAACAGAAAGAGACATGCTATTCTCCTTTGATAAGGTATCAAAAACTAATTGTTCATTTTCAGTTAATGTAAAAGTTGGTTTCTTTTTCTCTGGCTTCATCTGTGGAAAGAAAAGTACATCTTGAATAGAATTACTGTTCGTCATTATCATCGCTAATCTATCCATTCCTATACCTAAACCTGCTGTAGGTGGCATTCCGTATTCTAATGCTCTTAGAAAATCTTCATCAAGAACCATGGCTTCATCATCTCCTCTTTTACCTAATTCAAGCTGACTTTCAAAACGCTCTCTTTGATCGATAGGGTCATTTAGCTCTGAAAATGAATTACATAACTCTTTTCCATTAACGATCGCTTCGAAACGCTCTACTAAACCCTCTTTAGTTCTATGTTTCTTCGCTAAAGGAGACATTTCTACAGGGTAATCCGTGATGAAAGTTGGTTGTATTAATTGAGCTTCGCACTTCTCACCAAAAATCTCATCTATCAGTTTTCCTTTACCCATGCTCTCATCTATAGGAACGTTTAATTCCTTAGCAGTAGCTCGTAATTGATCTTCATTCATTGCTGAAATATCGATACCAGTAAAATGTTCTATTGCTTCGAACATAGTGAAACGCTTCCAAGGTCTTTTAAAATCTATGACATTTTCACCGACCTGAACCTCAGTGGTTCCATTGGTATCCATGGCAACTTTTTCCACCATTTCTTCCACTAGATTCATCATCCATTCATAATCTTTATAAGCAACGTACAGCTCTATTTGCGTAAATTCTGGATTATGGAATCTACTCATTCCTTCATTTCTGAAATCTTTTGAAAATTCATAGACCCCATCAAAGCCACCAACTATTAATCGTTTTAGATAAAGCTCATTTGCTATTCTTAGATATAATGTCATATCTAAGGTATTGTGATGAGTCTTAAAAGGCCTCGCAGCTGCACCTCCATATAATGGCTGAAGAATAGGAGTCTCTACTTCTAAATATCCTCTTTGATTCAGATATTCACGCATAGAATTATACATGACAGTTCTTTTTCGAAAAGTCTCTCGTACATCAGGATTTACGATCAAGTCAACATATCGCATTCTGTATCGCTGTTCAGGATCTGTAAAGGCGTCATACGTATTTCCTTCGTCATCTCTTTTAACTATGGGAAGAGGTCTAAGTGACTTAGAAAGTACAGTTAATTCTTTTACATGAATAGATAATTCTCCCATTTGTGTAGTAAAAGCAAATCCTTTCACTCCTACAAAATCTCCTATGTCAATTAATTTTTTAAAGACAGTATTGTACATTTCTTTATCCTCACCAGGAGCAATGTCATCCCTGCTTATATATATTTGAATCCTTCCGTCACTTGTCATAAGTTCAGCGAAAGATGCCTTTCCCATGATTCGTTTACTCATTATACGTCCAGCTATATGTAAGTCTTGGTAGCGGTCTTCATCTTCTACATAGTTCTCGCGAAGTTCTGTAACTGTAATGTTATTTACAAACTCCTCCGATGGAAATGGATTGATTCCTAAATCAATCATTTTCTGAAGATTTTCTCTTCTTATAATTTCTTGTTCGCTTCTTTGCATGAGTTTCGTCTTAATGCAGCAAATGTATTATATGTTGCTTGTTTTTTGTGATTCAAAGTGCAAATTTATACTATTCCTATCATCTGATGTATTTTAAAGGCTTTTGTTTGAGGTGAAATAATAAATAACATAAATTTTTGCAGCATACTATTAAATAAATTTGTCTTTAATTAAGAATGCTATAATTATAATAATTTAGTATACCTTTAGGCTAAGTATATGAACTGACTAAAAATTAGTAATTCATAAAATATATCTAATTGAACCTAAGATTTATTTTTGTTTTGTCACTTGTGTTTTGGGCTTCCGCCCAAATGAATAGCCTATACGCCCAAATCAACCTTTTTACTGAAGAATTTAACGAATTAACAGGAGCTACTGATGGCTTTAGTGATGAAGGTGTTTTTTGGAGCACAGCATGCGCTGGTTGTTCTGGCTCTTATGCTGTAAATAATGGCGTTTTTGAAAATAATAATACAGATGCAGTAGGTGTTTGGACAACAGATCCATTTGATATTTCTACTTGCTCCAGATTAGTTATTACTATTGATTATGAAGGTGATCCATTTCCAGGCAATGGGAATTTAGAATCGAATACAGAATGCATCACAGCTTGTGCAGGAGATGTTAATAATCCTACAGGTGGAGGATGCTTTAATTGTTGGGATTTCATGGATTTTAAACTTGATATAGATGGAGTCTTTACGGATCTAGCATTAATAGGCACTACCAATACGAGCACAACATTCCAAGTAACATATGATGAATCTAGTTGCACTGGTTTAGGGAATGATGCGTTTTTACAAGTATCCGCCCAAACATGGGGTGCTAGTGAAAATATGAGTTTTGACAATGTCATGGTTGTTTGTTTTGAAGATGCAGTTTCTGGCACTTTATCTGGAATGGGAGATCTTTGTCCAGGCCAATGTACGGATTTAGATTGGGACGTTTCAGGAGGTACTGCACCATATGATTTGACTTTTGGAGTTACTGCAGGTGGCTTTGGATTAGTAGAAACTATTCCAGGATTACCTGTAACGGGATCTTTAACGGTTTGTCATGTTGCAGGTGGTGGAATCCCATCTTTTGATATTGGCACAAACACTTTAAACTTGACCGATTTCTTTGGAACTTCGTATCAAGTAGAGCTAATAAATATTGCTGATAATGCAGGATGTTCTACTGCTCTAATGGGGCAATCCATTGATATAAATCTTGTCTCCAGTCCTACTATCAACAGCATTGCACCTATAGAAATTTGTCAAGAAATTCCAGGTCCGGCTCAACTTGATTTGAGTCAATTTGATGCAGCGATAGGAGGCGGAGAAACAGTAGAGTATTTTTCAGACATAGCTTTGACATTACCAACAGGACCTATAATTAATGTAAGTTCAGACCTAATGGTTTATGCAATTGTCAATGTTAACGGCTGTTTGTCAAATTCCATCCTTATAAATATACTACTTTCACCACTTCCCCAAATAGATGATCCTGGACCTATAGAAAGTTGTGGAGAATATATAATACCTCCTATTACAGGAACAAATCTGACTACAAGTGTTGGTTATTGGACAGGTTCTGGTCAAACAGGTGCACCTATTGCTGAAGGTACTCCAATCACCTCGGACATCATCCTTTTTATATATGACGAAGGAAATGGCTGCCCGGCTGAAATTTTATTTTCTATTGATATTTTACCACAACCAGAAATATTTGATTTACCCGCCGTAGTTGCATGTGGTTCTTATACTTTACCTCCTATTCAAGGAATTGGGCTAAGTGGTTTTGAGAGTTATCATACCTTGCCAAATGGGGGAGGAGCTCAGTTGTTCCCTGGTGATGTAGTTACTGAAAATATGATTCTTTATCTCTATGACGAAATAGGAATGTGTTCTGACGAGGTAATTCTTATAGTTAATATTACAGATGGTCCGTCATTCTTTATGCCAGATTCATTAGTAGCATGTAATACAGTTCTTTTACCACCGATAGATGGTGATGGCCTTAGTGGGAATGCGTCCTATTTTTCTGGGCAAGATGGAACGGGTATTGAATTTCCGCCAGGCAGTAACGTTGATGCTAGTATGACGCTATATTTGTTTGATGAATCAGGAGATTGTTCTGCTGAACAAGCTATAGAAATCGTGGTCATCGTAGGGCCAACAATAGGTACACCTTTAGACACAGTGGAATGCGAATTTTATGTGTTGCCTGAGGCTGAAGGTTCTAATCTCATGAATCCAACGTATCTTTTTCAAGGAAATACTTTGCAAATAGGTGATACGGTAACCCAATCAGGTGTTTATACTTTAATAGATTCTATTTCTGAAGATATTTTTGAGTTTAATGGCTTTCCATTAACTTGTGCCATTGGTGTTGATTTTAATATTACTATTATAGAATTGCCTAATGCCGGAAACGATGTCGCCTTTAATGATTGCGGAGGTTCCATGATTGATTTGAATGATGTACTTCCAGCGGATGCCGATAATGGAGGAATGTTTGTTGATCCTCTTAACACTGGCGTTATCACAGGGAATACTTTGGACGGAAGTCTAGTAGTTAATGATAGCTTTGATTTTCTGTATATCGTAGAAAGTATGTGTGGTATTGATACAGCAAATTATCAAATTAATATAACAGATAATGCGAATGCCGGAGACAATACTTCCACAAGCGTATGTGAAAATGAAGAGATAGACCTTATAGATTTTATTAGTAATGCAGATCCAGGTGGAGTATTTGTAAATACGATTGATCAAAGTATGCCAACATCTATAAATACTAATATAGTAGTCGATGCAGGAGGGAGTATATTATTCCTATATATCGTTGGTCAAGGTGGAACATGTGACCCTGATACCTCTAATGTAAATTTCGTAATTATAGAAACTCCTATGCTAGATTTGGCAACAGGAGAAACTTCTTGTTCTGCGATAGAATTACCGGATATAAATGGAATAAATTTGTCCGGAAATGAAGAATATAATACGGAACCAGATGGAAGTGGAACTTCATTTGAACCAGGAGATTCATTGTTTAACTCAACTATATTATATGTGCAATCTGGAGTAGGACTCTGTGCAGCTTTAGATTCAGTAGAATATGTGATTAATATTGCACAACCTACTTTTATTGATGAGATAACTTGTTCAGACGATACGATAACAGTTAATGGAGAACAGTTTTTCATGGGAAAAGAAATGGGGACGCAGACATTTACTACAATGGATGGTTGCGATTCGATTGTCGAAATTTCTCTCAGCTTCTATGAAATAGATACTAACTTTATTACACAGGAAGTGTGTTGGGGTGGTGAGTTTAGCATCTTTGGGGTAACACTTGACGCTGATCAATCTTCTGTTCAACTGGATATTCCGAATATAGGTCAGAATGGTTGTGATAGTATTATTTTCGTCAACTTATTATTTGATGATCCACTTACTCGTAATGTGAATGCCTCTATTTGTGAAAATGATTCTATACTTATTAATGGTATTTTCTATTCAGCTGATAATCCTTCAGGAACAGATACAGTCTTTGTTCAAGGTGAATGTGATACCATTTTGTTTGTCAATGTCAGTTTGGAGGAATCTGTGAATTTGTTGATTAATGATACCATTTGTATGACTGAATCTATTGTCATAGGTAATGAAACTTTTGACATAGATAATCCGACTGGAGAAGTAATGTTGACAGGTTCTGGTTGTGATTCATTGATAATGGTGGATTTGAGTTTCTTTGACGAGGCTATTGGAATGTTAACAGGTAATTTCTGTGCAGATGCAGTAATTGATACATTAGGAGAAATATTTACTATCGACAATCCAGAAATGGAGGTTGTTTTACAAGGGGCTTCCGCCCAAAGTTGTGACAGTACAGTTTTCGTGAGCTTTACATTTAATGAGTTACAGGAAGGCTTTATTGATACGGTTGTTTGTGAGGCAGTTGATGTGATTATTGGTGGCCAGATTTTTAATGAAAGCAATTCTTCAGGCCAGGTTTCTATTACAACTGATCAAGGATGTGACAGCATAATAAATGTTACCTATAGCCTTGAACCTGTAGTTTTTGATTATACAGTATTTGATGGTTCATGCGCAGATGAAAATGGATTTATTGTTTTAAATGGAGTTTCACAAGTAGCTTCTTCATACAGTTATGATCTGGATTTTTTAATCAATGGAACAATAGAGATAGGAGATACAATCTTTGGCATTACACCGGGCGATCATATGATTATATTTTCTGCTAACGGGATGGATGTGTGTACTGATGAAGAGAATTTTACAATCTTACAAGCTGCTGATTTTGGAATAGATATTCCTAGTGAAGTAACTATAGAGGAAGGTGAAGTCTTTAGCCTTGATATTCCTGATATTGATGATTTTATCATAGCGTGGTTACCTCCTACAGGTATTTCATGTGTTGATTGTTCAAATCCAGAGTTTAGTCCAACTGAAACTACTGAATATGTAGTTGTTGTTTCAGATGGCGCTAATTGTACGGCGACAGATACTATATTGATTCGAGTAGAGACGAACTTTGATATTTATATGCCAAATGTATTCTCTCCAAATCAAGATGGAGTGAATGATCGATTCCTTGTATTTTCAGAAAATGATGTTCTATATGATATGAATATCTATGATAGATGGGGGAATAGAGTGTATGAAGGACTCAATTTAATCACTAATGATACTTCAATGGGTTGGGATGGAATGTCTAATAACTCGAATGTAGCGCAAGGTGTCTATGTGTATAAAGTCATGATCCTTATTGACGAAACTGCAGAAAGATTAGTCATTGATGGTACAATCACAATAGTTAGGTAATCTTTTCTTCTATCATATTTTTCATAGTGTATGGTTCGAATTGCCTATAGTCCCGTTTACAAATATCAGTTGCCCGATGGCCATCGTTTCCCAATGGAAAAATACGAATTGATTCCAGAGCAATTACTTTATGAAGGAACAATAGAAGAAAGTCAGTTTTTTCATCCTGAAGCACTTTCTGAAGAAAATATATTACGAACACATACACAAGATTACTGGGATAAATTACGAACTCAGACCTTGTCTAGAAAAGAAGAGAGGACAATAGGTTTTCCTATGAGAGAAGCATTGATTTCCAGAGGTAGATTCATTGCTCAAGGTACATTAGATTGTGCACGATTTGCACTAGCAGGTGAACAATGCGCGCTTAATATAGCAGGGGGAACTCATCATTCATTTGCAGATAGGGGAGAAGGTTTTTGTGTGTATAACGATATGGGAATAGCTTCTAATGTTTTATTACATCAGAAAGAGGTAAGTAAAATACTCATCATTGATTTAGATGTTCACCAAGGGAATGGGACTGCCAAGATTTTTGCAAATGAAGATAGAGTATTTACGTTCAGTGTGCATGGCGCTAAGAATTTTCCACATAGAAAAGAGAAGAGTGATCTCGACATAGGATTGCCCGATAAAACAAAGGATGATGAATATCTATCAGTCGTCCGAAAGTATGTACCCGAATTAATAGAGCAAGTGAAGCCAGATTTTGTTTTTTATCTGAGTGGAGTAGATATTTTGGAGACGGATAAGCTTGGTCGCTTGTCATGTACGATAAGAGGTTGTAAGACGAGAGATGAAATTGTCTTTGAACAGATTAAGAAATACGACTTACCTGTTGCAGTTAGTATGGGAGGTGGTTATAGCGAGCGAGTGGCTGATATAGTAGAAGCACATGCTAATACGTATAGAGTCGCAATGGATGTTTTTTCTTAAAGACTTGTCTTTAATTGTATGCCTAACTTAAACTAACGTGAATAATGGATAAGGAATAAAATTCCTTATCCATTATTCACGTTAAACTATCTAAGTCCTTCTTGACTTTCTTATTCAGACTTTCGAATTCTTCTAAAATCTTGTTTTCATTTTCTAGATAAGAATCCAAATCATGAAAGATATCTTCTATTCTAGCTTTTATAGAATTGATGTAAGTGTCTAATTTTTCCTGCACTTCTTTTTCTAGTCTTATTCTTCCAGCCTTTATTTCTTTTCTAAAGCTACGGGTTAGTTTGTTCTTTTGCCAACCTAGGCTTACACCAGCGAATAAAACGCCTACTGTGGTAAGTATTCCTCCAGTTATATCAAATACTGCACCGTTAATAAATGTAGAAAGGATTACACCAATAACGGCAATTCCCCCACCTGCTGCAAGATTTGGCGCTAGATTGCCTGTGCTATCTTGTGTGTTTTCATCGTAAAAATTTTCACTTTTCTGGACGAAATCTTTGAAGCTATTTTGAAGATCTCTAAGGATGCTAGAGCGTTCTTTTGCTACTTGTGAAAATAATTGATTGCTATCGGTAAGTATGGTTTTGCTTGTTTTGATCTTCATATCGATCATTCTAACCATGTTCTGGATTTGGTCAGCGAGGTCGACAATGCCAGTGTTAAGCTTATCTTTGAGCTCAATGTTTAATTGGTGCTCAAGATCTTTTGCTTCTTTTGCGAGCCATTCTTTCAAACTCACTTCACTGGTCATAATAGCTCTAAAGCTTCGTTTTAGCACTTTCCCAAAACTAAGCTCCTCATTTATCTTTTCTATTTTCTCGTTCGTGATGCGTTGATAAGAAGCTGATAATATATCAACAAGGCTTCTCGCCTGTGCAAAGGAACGTTCTGATTGATCTTTCAATTCATATTTGATTTCTTCTCTAAAAGCTAAATCAGCATCATATTGTTTATGTCTAATGTCGATGTTCTCAAATATCTGCTGATTTATATTTTTCGCAGTTTCTACATTATTATCCAGCTTTAACTTTGGGGCTTGACCCCCAGTAATATTATCGTTCAAATAATTCCTAAGCTCAACAAAACCACTATTTTCCTTATCATCATTCAATTCTTGCTTTGCGGAAACAGCGAAAACTTTGGGATCCTGAATCCCCTTTTCTAAAGCATGCTTAGTAACTCCATTAATATTCGTAACAAGATCGTCCGGTTCCATCAAGTCTTTCTGCTGAAGTACAAAAATGATTTTTCTTCTCCATTCTGCATTAATGTAATCAAAGAATTCCCATGCAGACTGTCGGTATGGATTTTTCGACTCAAAAACAAAGACAATCAAATCACTAAATGGAATAAAACGCTCTGTTATCTCCTGGTGATGATCAACAATAGTATTCGTTCCCGGAGTGTCAACTATGGAGATTTCTTTAAGAATTTCTACGTCGAGGTAGATTTTTTTTAAGACATCATTCACCAAAACCGTTTCATCTTTTTCACCATGTAGAATCTGTTGAATAGTATCAGTCATGGGCGAAGCTGCCACTTTACACACCTCTTTTCCAGCATCGAGTAAAGCATTTACAAAGCTGCTCTTTCCAGCTTTAACTTCACCAACTATTACAAATGTGAAAGGCGTGTGTACGCGTTCCTGAATCTCCTCAACAATGCGCGAAAATTCGGGGTGATTAATTTTGTCTGTTAGTTGCTTAAGCGTACCAAGAGTTTCTTTGAATTTGTTGGTATCAGCAACTAAACGACGACTTATTTTTGACTTCAATGAAAAAGAATTTTTTCAAAGGTAGTTAATCGAAAATAAGACTCATAAAACTTTAAGATTTATTTCTAAACAGCTTTTTCTATTTAAGAGATATAAATGATTTCGTAGATGAAGCAATAGGGTCTGTAATCTGAACAAAATATACACCTTGATTCAACTGTAGATTGTTAATTACAATCTCCTGATCTTCTGTTGCTTTGAATAGATTCTGTTTATAAATTACAACTCCTTTACTATCGATTATCATCAGTTCTATCTCTCCTATATGCGGGCTCGAGGCCCAAAGGTTGATTTGTTGATTTGTTATAGGGTTAGGGTTTATAGCAATTTCAGTTTTGGATAATAGGTAATCAGAAGTATTAGTGACAGATTGATTTTCAAGGGCTCCAATGTCTGGTAAACCTATTCTTTCATTTCCATTAAGATCAGTTAGTGGGCTACCATCCACTATTCCATTATTTATCGCAGCACTGTTCTCGTCAGGATAAAATTCAAAATCTCCTGGTCCTACTACAAATTCTATTTCTTCATTATTGAAATCATTGGTGTTAGTAAGATAAGATAAAGTTGATTCATCTGTTGATAAATTTCCTCCGTTAGAGATTAACAATGGTTCACCATCTTCTATTCCATAATTATCACCTAATGGATTACTTAAAATTACATTTTGCAGAAAAACAGTGCTTACGGCTTCAGGACCTCCCTCCCAATTCGAAATACCTGCAATTAAATCTGCGAAATTATCTGCGAAGGTCGAATTAACAATAGAAGTTGATACTTGGACACTATCCGAAGCATTTATGGACATTGCGCCTCCTACACCTGTTCCTCCATTCGTAATGTTATTTGTAACTAAGATATTGCTAATGTTTGCGTCGGTGTTAACTAGATTAATAGCACCAGCTTGCACTATGGCGCTGTTGACAAACATGTCAGCTCTGTCGATAGTTAATAATGGTTGTCGATCTCCTTCTTCATCTGAATTCATGGAAAGTACTCCTCCAAATTCAGCAGTATTGTTAAGGTATTGGCAATTGTAAATGTTAATTATAGCATCATCGTTTTGCGAGTAATGTGCTCCACCATTTCCATTTGACATGTTAGAGTCAAAAAGACAATTTATAAATGTAGAGCTTGCTCCAAATGCATTAGAACTTGCACCACCTACATTCTCACACATGTTGTTTCTAAAAATGCAATCTTCGAAAATCATTGATGATAGAGAATCATAAGAAGCAACAGCACCACCAAAAGTTGCTGAGTTATTTCTGAATTCACAGTTTATCACGTTCACTGTTATAGAATCCGTTCCATTTGATCTTAATTGTAAAGCACCTCCGGAAGATCCAAAAGATGAATTATCAATGAAGGTGCAATTTTGAATGGTGTTATTTCTATTGTTAATAAACATTCCCAATCCTCGTTCTGTACCACCATTTCCTTCAAAATGCAAGTCTTCAAAAACGCCTTCAGCTAGTGAATATAGGCCTGCACCAAATCCCCCATAATTATCTATAAAGTCACAATTTGTTACAACTACACCATTTGCATCAACACCTCTAGGGTAAAATCCACCACCAAAATATCCATAATTCTCAGTGAAGGTACAATTGTTGATCATTGGTGCACCATAAGATAATATAGCTCCACCTCTTCTATCATCACCAGAACCTGTATCTGGCTCTGTTGTTCCTCCTTTAAAAGTTATCCCATCAATTACTGTAGTATTGTCAATGTCAGCTGTGAGCCACATGATATGTCTATTATTATCTAATCTATTTGTCTGGCCTTCGCCAGGAACATCGTCTCCGTTTTGGTCTGCATCTATAATTACTTGATGCATTTCCACATTTCTTTCGTTTAGTGAGGTTTCAGTGCCGTTAAATCCTCCAAAAATTCCTATGTTTTTATCTATTAAGAAGAATGTATTTAGACTGGTCGCAGTACTCGGAGCAAGATATGTTCCTTCAGAAATCCATATTTCATTTCCTTCAACAGCATTATTAATTGCAGATTCTAAATCATTATATGCATTAGCCCACGATGTTCCATCATTAGAGCCTGAGGCATCTAAGTCCACATAAATTTGGGCATAGGTAGTAAGAGAGAATAAAATAATTCCTAGAGAGAGTAAATGTTTTTTCATTTTAGATTTATTGAATTGAAATTCAAAATACTAAATATTTTGAAAAGCGCAGAGATTTTACTCCAAATTTAGTATTCGTTGTTATAATAGATGTAATACCAATTTAACTCCATAATGTCGCATTTCTTTTTACT
>CAZSKA010000094.1:0-13309 GCA_964607315.1 uncultured Saprospiraceae bacterium
TACTCATGTCTTTCATGTCAATATTATGCATTTCTGCTAAAATATTATTTCCATCTATCAAAAAACTAGGGTTACTTTGGAAAAATCCTATTACACCAGAAACGAACTTCAAAGACTCAAAATAATTGGTAAAATATGCAGAAAATAGAACATATAGGTTTACATGAATTGGTAAATCTCCTGCAGTTAAGCCTCCGCCTCCCATGAGATTAGATCCATCTCTTTCTATATTTATAAGTGAAACAATTACCTTGTTTTCTTCTCTTATAGCAAGCGTCCCATCTTGGTTAACTATATTAGACAATAATACAGGTTCGTCACTGGTGTCAAATTTAGACTCCAAGTAATCGTTAAGCTCATCAGCTATTATAGGTATTACTTCATGTATCATATCTATACTGCTTTATTATTTTTTGTTTCGTCAAAATAAATATCAGGAACAATTCTACCTATTCCTGTAATAACTCTCCAAACTACATAACTTGTTAGTCTTAATAAATATAAACCTGCTAGACTTAACAGGACTCCATATAATATTAATTTTAATTCACTCCTAATCTGATAACTTGCATCAGTTCCTACGATAAATATGAATGAAATTAAACAAGCTATAGGTAACATCCTAGTGAATAATAAAATTAACTCAGGAATTATCCTTGGAACAATAGCACGCCACATTTTTTTCATAAGCTTCCTATTTTACTATATTCACATATTTTTTAGATCGCATCAAAACCTTCTTAATTACTATATAAATAAAGAATGCTCCTAATATTATTACAGCAATTACTAAAGCAACAGTCTTTCTAGGGACTACATTTGCCGCTGTTAAAAATAGAAATGTGAATAAAACAAAGAACAAACAAAATCTAGTAAATATATTATTATACTTTGCAAGTGCATTTCTAACCTCCCAATTTCTGTAAATTGAAAACACAAAACCAATTGGTATGAAACCCATTAAGAATGATGCAATTATCCATCCTAATTTTTCTCTTTCTTTTCCATAGGTTAATGCGAGCACAGCCCACATAGGCTTTATTCTATCTTTGGTTTTGTAGTAAGATATGCTATTCAAAGCTACATTGTCAATACCTAATGTATCTTTTAAATAAAAATATTTATTCTGAAGTGTAAATCCATCATCTACATAGAATTTTCTTATTTGATTTGTTCCTTCTATTGGTATTGTTAACATGGCAAAAATACTGTCATTTTTTCCAAAAACCTCAGTGCTATACTTCAAGTTTCCTGAACGTCCCATCTCATAATTATAGAAATTTTCTAATGTTACAGGACCTACTTTTCTGATTGCATTTTTCTTTTCATCAATGAAATATTCAATTCCATAGTATGGAAGCATAACAACAAATCTTTCTCTTCTCTCTGCTATGCTATTACTCCGAATATATTCACCTGCCTTTGAATGTTGCAATTTATTAGCAGTTTCAGGATCAATAAGGTATTGCTTTAATGTTCCGAATATACTGTATTCGGATTTAGGACTGAAGTTTGTTGGTGGTACTGGTTTTTTACGTTGGAATTTGTCAAAATTTGTTGCATCAATAACTATTTTGTCAGCAAACTCCATAATCTGATTTATCTCATCATAGGTATAAGCATATTTTCTTTTAATCTTTGCCGGAACTACTACATACATTTTTTGATCTTCATCTAGCTGTTCATGTAAACGCTTAAGAAAATCGATGTAAGCTGTTATATTTTTTTTGTCTCCAAAATCAAATTGAACAAATACTCCAGTTCTTTCTTTTTCAATTTTATATTCCGTATGAAGTGTATTGAAATAACTTGATAAACTATCTGTCAAATTATTAAAAACCTGTGCTTCTCCTAATAATTGCCCTCTGTAGAAGGCTTTATTGTTTCCATAGTCATCAGTATATGTCAAATGAAGTAAAAAATTGATCCGCGAGTTATTGAAATCAGCACTTTGTATTATATTAAGGTTATCCTTAGCATTTTTATCCCTAGCTTTTTTAGTTAAATGCATATTCATGGCTTCGCCACTTCTAGGATATCCATTAGTAGGGTTGATGTCATATTCACCTACCACCAATGTTGATAATAAGTTGAAATAATGACTTGTATAATGACCTTCTTTGATCATCCATGAGGGTTCCATTCCTATGATATCATGTTGGAATTTTATAGAATATTCAGTTAATTCAATATCATTCGCCGCATTTTGAGCTCGTTTACCTAATTTTTTTAATTTGTTTTTCTTAAAATACCTTTTTGATAGTCTTTCTAAAACAGGATGGGCAGCATCTGCTTTTATTGAATAAAAATTAGATGTAATAAAACAAAGTAGAATTATGAGTATTTTGTAACTGTGCTTCATCGTACTGATTTTTCTATATCTATCGTGAAATATTTAAATACTACTTGGACAGGTGTTCTCTCATTGTTGTTATGAAAACACACGTAATATATTGTATCTGGATTTGATGGAGCAATTGCCCACCCGCTATCAACAGATACATATTTAGAGCTTGAAATGTTCTCTTGTTTATATCTTAGTCCTTTTAGAAACAGATCTTTATTTCGAGCATCAACAACAGCATATTCTACATCCTCAGTAAAATAATTAGAATAGTTCCTTCTATTAGGAAAGGATGGATTTGTTCTTTGATTTTCTGGGTCTCCTAAATAATAATAATATTCGCCTTTAGCTTTAATTAATGATTTACGACCTCCATTTTGCCTGCTAAATTTTTCACTCTCTAATTCGAATGTCTCTTTCGCATTTTCTCCTACTGCGACCCAATAAAACCATTTATTGTAATTAGCTCCTCTAAGAATAAGTTCTTCGCAATATCTACTATCACTTTCATCACCTTTCTTATTTTTAAATAAATTACCTTCAGGGCCCAAAGTTACATCAACATCATAAGTACCAGGAATAAATACATCCACACGTTCTTTTTCTCTTGAGCTCTCTATTAATGTATTTAATAGTAACATTTGTGTTTCTGCTGAAAGATCTTGATTATTTTGCATGTCTTCTAACATTGCTTGATAATTCTGACTTCCTGCTTCCTGTTGGGCTTGCATTTGAGCTATTAGAGCTTCATAAGGATCAGATTCATTTGCTGTGCTGTTCGAATTGCCATCACTTATAGGGATAGAAGAACTGTAAAGGTCACCACCTCCCATTATACTACTCTGTTTTCTTTCAATTCCTACTACAAGATCAGTGAAAAGTAAATCATCATTCTTTAATAATTCCCTTACATCATATAAATTAATAGGGTCGTCATTGTCAGCTAAGAATAGGCTAACAGTTAAACTCATGTCTCTCGGTATTATTACGCCTGTTAGTGTATTGACAAATGCAGTTTTACCTATTTGCTGTAAATTTGCTTTTACTATAGAAGATTTAGGATCTGCAGATGAAAATGATATTCTATCACCAGCTTCTACATCCAATACCAATTTCATTGCATTATCTATATCATCATCAATTGCAATACTAGTAACTTGCATGATGTTTCTATATTCACCAGGTTGAATTTCATCTGTTTGTAGAGATTCAGCACGAAGCGAGAAATTACCAAATCTTCGTCCTTTAATACTTAAATCCTTCCCTGTATAGGTGAATCTTACAACATAAATTCCATCTGAAGGAATACGCACATTGCCAGTAGGAATTCTAAAATCTCCTATAACTTCCTCCTCTATATTATTAAGATCTATTACTTCTATATCAACTAAGGAGGGATCAAGATTTCCACTAACTTTGCTAAAACTTAAGATGAAATTATCACCTTCTTTTAATTCAAATTGGAATTCAGCAGGATACTTTTTTGATAATTTAAATGACTTGACATCAAGCAATACTTCTGCTTGTAAATTAGATAGGCAAACGGATAACCAAGTGGCTAATGCCAAGATTCTAAAGAGATATTTTGATGTTCTCAAATTGGTACAAATTAAGTGACTAAAAATTTGGGGTTTTCAATCGTAGGCAAGATAATGCAATTAATTGCTATTGTCAATAGATTCCCCTGTATTTTTTATAATAGAGTTTAATATTTAACTTTTAAGATGTCCATTGTTTATTAATTGCTGATTATTTTAGAAATATTCCACTTTTTTAATTGCTGATTGTAAAGGGCTTATTTCATCAATATAAGTCTTCATATTTCCAGGAGGTATCCTTGAAATTGTTGCATTATTATGTTCTTTCGGATTGACTTGTTCTCCGTCTTTTTTGAATCGGAAACAGACATGTGGCCCAGTTGCTAATCCTGTCATTCCTACATAACCTATTACATCTCCTTGTCGCACGCGTGTTCCCATGGTAACCGTAGGTTCAAATTTTTGCATGTGGAGATATTGTGTTTCAAAAGTTTTATCATGTTTTATCTTCACAAAATTACCATTATCGCCTGCAAAGGCTCGGCCAGTAACAACACCATCTGCAACTGCAATTATAGGGGTTCCTTCTGGAGCTGCATAATCTGTTCCTAAGTGCATTTTTGTATGTCCGAACTTTGGGTGCACCCGCAATCCAAAACCTGAAGTTATCACTCCTCCATATTTAATGGGAGACTGTAGAAAAGACTTCTTAAGTGATTCTCCAAATTCATTGTAATATTCTGTCGTTCTTCCATCTTCTTTTCTAAAAGCATAATACTTTTTATTTCCCTCTTGGATAAACGCTGAAATGATCCCTAATACTTCATTAGGTTTGCCGTCTAAATATTCCGTTTCGTAAAGAATTTTGAATCGATCGCCATCATCTACTTTAAATAAATCAACACTGTACTGAAAAATCTCTTCTAATTTCGATATTAATTTCAAATTCAGATTGTTGTTTATAAAGGTTATCCCCAGATTTCCTTCCACAATTGCTGCCATTTCATTAACTCTAATCTCTCTTTTCTTTTCAATTTTTTCAACTTCTAAATTGTCTAAGTTTATAGTGAATTTGTGGTATGGCGTAGATTTAGGTTGAAGTTCTATTAATGCGGGACCATCTTTATAAAAAACCGTGAACTTATCTCCTTTACGTAGACGGCTAAGATTCTGCGCTCCCATCTTATGAGTTAACTCTGAAATGTCTGCTCCTGCAACTCCTATATCATTTAATAAAGAACCTATTGTTTTTGTCCTACTTAATATATCTTTTTCAAAATCTTTGTATTTAGATTCAATTTCAGACACATATTCAGATTCTGAATCGGATGAGCTAATTTCACTATTTACTTTTGGACTTTTGTTCCAAAAGAAAAAATAGAAAAGAAAAGCGCAAATTGCTAGAAAGATTATTCCAAATAAAACACTGAGTAATAATTTTCTTTTGCCGGATCTGTTCTTCGGAATAGGTTTCGAACTGCTCTCTGACTCAACTTCAGCAGTGGAACTTGAGTATGGATTCTCCTTTTTAACATTTGCCTTGGGAGCTTGTTTTTTTTCAAGCGGAGCATCCTTACTTTTTATGACAATTTTTGGTCTACTCATGTAATTGTTTAGTCTTATCGAGTATAAAAGATATATGTTAACTTTTCACTGGATATGATTTTTTAGGGTAAAAACATTGAATTGTTGTAAATATATATTTATTTTGGCAATCACAAAAAGCGATTTTGTTAAACCCCCAATTAGCAGTTAACAAGATTAATTTATTTAATGTGCCTCATATTAGATGGTGATTATTTCGATTAAATTTAGTTAAATGTACTCTTTAAAGAGAAACGAGACCAATTCTTTATGCTGAAAATAGTTAATCCATATCCAGGTTTTGACAGTGGGTTTTATCGTCCTTATCAAGAAGACGAAGAAACGCTCTTTTTTGGCAGAGAAAAAGATATATCTACACTTAAATTAAAAATTCGTCAGCGTAAACTAATAAGTCTAATTGGAGAGCCTAAAATGGGTAAAACATCTCTTTTAAGAGCTGGACTAATTCCTAATCTCAGGAAAAAAACATTTGATGGTTATAATGGGAATAAATGGAAGTGTGTTTATTTTATGCCAGATGCTAATCCTGTAAAAGCCCTAGCAAAAGCAATTGTAAACCCAGCAAATAAGATAAGCGATAAAATTATTCCTTCTATGGAGGAAGAAGTTTATCAGCAACTTATGAAAAATGACTATGGTCTTGTTCGTGTCATAGAAAGAATAATAGGAGACAGGGATATAAATGTCTTAATTGCAATTGATGATCTCATTGATGTTTTTAATTCTGAAGTAGAAACAAGACAACGACATAAATTTTTACGACTTATTTATAGAGCTTATTCTGAAAAAATGTTACCTCTTTTTTTCATTATTGCTTTTGATAGAGATGATTTTAAATCCTCCAAATTAAGGGAAGATCCGAAATTTCATAAAGCGCTTAATTCAGGAATGCACAAATTAAAATTCCTAGATAATAACGGATTAAGCATGGCAATTAATGAACCTGCTAAAATTGCAAATAGTATAGTTGCAAATGATCTCGGAAATGAGCTAATGTTAATGCTTCTCCAGGATACTGATCAGCTTAGGAAATTACAATTGCTCATGTCAAGAACTTGGTATGAGTGGAAGAGGAACCATAAGGATAAAACAATTACTAAAGCATACTATTTCAGAGCAACAGGTCAAAAATCAAAAGCTGTTGCTAGAGGTCTGAAAAAAGGAGGTGCAAGTGGAGTTAGTTCGCTGCTCAATGCATCTGAAGGAGGTGATAGTTCAGCAATGGCTAGGGCAGATTATGCAAGTCTTTCGGCTCAAAATAAATCACTATTTAAAAGAATTATTCCGCACCTCATTAATGATACAGGTAGGAAGCTGAAGGCTGTTAATGTTGACAGAAAAAAGGCAATCGATATTCTAGCTATTAGTATGGAAGAATTAGGTGAACTTGTCATGAAGGTTCCTACTATTCTTGCTATGGACAGGAAAAAACTATCGATTAATGATGTATCGATTTTTGATGAATGGGATGAAATTAAAAAATGGATAAAGAGTAGTAACTTACTCAAAGTAAAATTTATTCAGTTAGCCGATGCTGCAATTTCGCATTATATTGATGGTGTTGATCTAGATTCAGTTCTGTCTAGAACGCAATATAAAGCAATGTTTGCTACAATTGATATTGATATTATAACAGAAAGCTGGGCAAGAGCTCAACACGATCAATATGAATTAGGACTTGATTTTATTGACAAGTTAATAGAAACTTATGGTGCGGTAGAGTACAAAACAAGTGATGGTAAGAAGAAAAAGATGAGTATGAAAAAGAGAGTAGTACGAGATCTAAATAAACCAACTTCGAGTTCTGGAGAAAGTGTCGATGATGATGCACGTAAAGAAGCACTAGCCATCCTTGGATTAGCAGATTCTGATAATGGAGGTGGGGGTCAAGCCCCAAAGAATGCGGAACCAAAGCCCATTGCTGAAGAGGTTGCTGATTCATCTTTAGATGAAGAGGATGAGGCAATAAAAAGGCTTTTAGAATCAGGAGATTCTCAGGGAGATGACATGCTGGAGGAACAGCCAAATCCTGTAAGAAAGGTGAAATTGAAATCAAAGGATGCCAAGGAATCTTCGAACCCAAAGAAAATCGCTCTAAAACCAAAAGGTAAAATAGTTTTGGGCTCAAAGCCCAAAGAAAAAATTGCAGATAGCACCCCAGTTAAAAAACCTAAAATTGTAATTAAGAAGAAATAACAATGGCAAAGAAAAAATTGAATCTACAAAATATTACCAAGAAATCTGAAAATTGGGATGATACCTTCCGATTAATGTCATGGTGGGATGCTGATAAAGTTGCAAATGCGAGAGTCATGGTAGTAGGTGCTGGAGCCCTTGGAAACGAGGTGCTAAAAAACCTTGCCTTAATGAATGTGGGGAATATATTTATAGTGGATTTTGATACGATAGAATATGCTAATCTATGTCGAAGTGTTTTATTCAGAGAAAAAGATATCAAACGGGATAAATATAAGAGTCTTATTGCAGCTGAAAGGATAAAAGAAATGAATCCTAATATCAATGTGCAAGCGGTAAATGGAGATATAATGATAGACGTAGGCTTAGGCATATTTAAGCGAATGGATGTTATCATTGGGTGTTTGGATAATAGAATTGCGAGACTCTTTATAAATAGATATGCATTTAAAACGGGGAAAGTATGGATTGATGGAGCCATATTGAATATGTCTGGACAACTGAATGTTTATAAAAATGGTGTTTCTTGTTATGAGAGTTCCCTTACCGATACTGACTGGGCGAATATTAGAACAAAATTAGGATGTGCGGACGTTGCTCAGCGAAATAGTTCTGCAGGAAGAGTGCCAACTACACCTATTTCCTCTTCTATTATAGCAGCAATGCAGGTTCAGGAAGCTCTTAAAATCATACATGATTATACTGATAAATCGATGATGGGAGAGCAATTTACTTATGATGGAATGAATAACTGGATAGTTAATTTTGCTTCACCACCAATAAAAGAGGATGTAGAATCAAGATATGAGATTCCCGAAGGAGAAATTATAAGAATGGAAGACTTGTCTTGTGAAAATTCTGTTGGAGAAACTATAGAAAAACTGAAAAAAGAATTAAAAGCTGAGCATATTTCCATAAGTTTGAATTACAAGATTATTACAGAAGTAACATCAATGAGTTCAGATAAATCTCATGAAGTTTTAATTGCTGAACCTCATTTTAGTGAGAAAGCTCAGGAAAAATATCAAGAAGAAGTTGGAGAGGTTTTAGGAATTACCAAATATGTTGACCGCATAGATGATAGTTTTAAGGATCAAAATATATCTTTAAAAGCATGTGGTATTCCACCTTTACAAATATTAACTGTGGAAACTGAAAAGGACATATTCTTTGTGGAATTAAGCAAAGACGAACCTTTTTTAACATTTTAGAATAAAAACCAATAAATTAATATAAGATGTCAAATTCAGAAGTAATAGCGATCATCATTAGAGTAATGCCGAGTGGCGATGAGATCGAAGTAGAATTACCTATTTATTCTACTGGTAAAGAAATCAAAGATGAATTATTAAGTGCAGAAGTAGCTCCTAGGGTTGATCCTGAAGGCCAACCTTATGTTTACGATTTAATTTTTAAAAGAAAGAATGTGTCAATTGGCGATTCGAAAACATTGTTTGATTTACAGATTCAAGATGGTGATACATTATATTTAGCACCAAGATTAGTACCAGGGGTAGAGTAATTTAAACCCTTAAAAATCATGTTATGAGTAATAAACCTACTTACGATTTTAATAGTGGATTGTTTAAGAAAAATCCATTCTATAAAAGACTTGCAAAGGATCATATTTCCATGTTTGAATTGGATAGTGATGTGATAGAATGGGAAGTTGTTGAAACTAGGAGCCCACTAAAAATTCCATGTGTTTACCATGTACATTTCTTATTTAGAAGTATAACAGGAATTGGCAATGACAAAAAACCAATTTATGGATTTAAGCATACGGCTAGAGTCACTTTCCCGCCTAGATACCCTATAGAAGCCCCTGAGCTCTATATGCAATCTGATGTATGGCACCCCAATATTAAGTCTGACGGTAAGTATAAAGGAAGAATTTGTGGTAACACCAAGGGATTCGGTCTAGGTTTTGATCTTTATCTATTGATCATAAGAATAGGTGAAATATTACAGTATAAGCAATATCATGCTGAAAACACACCTCCTTTTCCAGAAGATATTCATTCGGCTAGATGGGTGATGGAATATGCAGAACCAAATGGTATAGTTAATAAGTATAAGGATATAATCATTGATAATACTCCACTTATTAAAGGTGGAGAACCAGAAGGGACTGTTTCAGATGTTGATAATGCAAGCTTGCCTGAGGTGCCAGTAGAACCAAAATCCATAGAGAAAGTAGAGGTTAATATGGGACAAAAACCACCTCCTGAAGAAAGTTCTCCGGATGACGACCCATCTCCCCCCAAATCAGGCTTAAAAAAGATAAGTATTCTTAAAAAGGTTAAAGCAGGACCTAAAAAAATAGTTATCAATAAAAAATAAGCCACATGATTCCTCAAAAAACAATCAATAAGGCTTTTCTTTTGTTTTTATCTTTATTCTTTAGCTTTCAGTTAATAAGTCAACAAAGAATACAAATCAAAAATGATGCAAAAGATGTAGGCCATTTTTCAGTAGAATTAAACCATAATCTACCCGGTAGCCCTATGACTAATTTTTCGGGTAATGGTGGATCCATTACTGTTGCAAATGAAAAGAATACATTCGTTTTAAGAATGCAAAACTTCATCTGGTACGAAGGTGAAACAGATTTGGAATTCAATTTGGACGATATTACATTTAAATCAAATACAAAGGCTGCCATCAAACAAGAAAGAAAAATAGTTTCTTTAAAACAAGTATCAAATTATGTAAGAGAAATTTATTTTGAAGTAGAAGGAACAGGTAATGTAAAGATGAGTGTTCCTTTTACTTATGAAGGAGGAAAAGGCACATTCTTGCAGGACTTTAATATTACCACTAAGAGTGAAGCATTAGAAGAATTATCAAAATCTGACATAGGCAAAATATGGAGAAAGATTGATGATGAAAACGAATCAGAAGTCAAGGCATTTTTGACGAAGTATGGCACATTATCTAGCGCGAAGAAATACGTTAAAAAAGCAGATAGAGCTTTAGAAGATATAGAATCAAGAAAAATGCTTGCTGCAGAAGAAGCCAGAAGAAAAGGTCAAAATACAACAAATAGACCTGTTGCGAATATAGAAATTATAGAAGAAGGAGAGTTGGATAGTGAAAAGTTAGTAGAAGACGTAAAAACTATAGTTGATTCACTTCATTTTGAGGAAACTGATAATGGCTTTAATCTATATAACCTATCTCTAATTTACGAAGAAAAAATCAAAATATTAGAAGTTTCAGATCAAGAAATGCCTTTACAACTGAATCTGAAGGAAGTAGGAAAGGAAAAGATGGATTTGCTACATGCTATTTCTATACCGACTTTTGGCAGAGATTCTGCAGTGGAATTAAGCAATACTTTGTTGGATGCACATAATATAAGAGGTGCATTTAATTATTATACGATTACAAATGCACAAGGTCTAGAATTGTTGAAATCTGATATGATTCTTGAAAATAGAGCTACGGATTCCACAAAAACGAATTTTTTAATATATGGCTTATTAGCAGCCATGCTTGGTTTTGGAGGATTTGTTTTTCTTAATAACAGACAAAAAAAGAAGAAGCAAGCAGAAGCTAAAAAGAAACTCCAACAGAAAATCGAAGAGAATAAAAAGACAGAAGTGGATAATTCACAGGTTCAAGCAAATCAGAATACCTTGATATCAAGCGATTTAAATGAAAAAGTTATACCTAAAAAAGGCAAAATAGTAATTGGTCAAAAAGTGACGGAAAAAGCGAAAGTAGATTTAGTACCTAAAAGTTCAGTCCCTAGAATGAATAATTCCCTTTCATCAAGTAAATTTAAAATTACAAGTAAGAAAAAAGCTGGTCAATCTATAGAGTATTCAGAGTTTGTAGAATTAGTGAATGCACAGAAAATGATAAATGTGGATTTATCTAATATATGGAATGACACAACAATAAAGAACATATATTTAGCTCCAGAATTTATCCAAGATTTAGACATATTTTTAGCGGATAGTTCAAATGATGGTATTCAAAACGAGCTTCAGGGAGCAGTTCCTGAAGTTGGAGGATTTTTAATGGGACGTTTTTCGGAAAAAGATAATTCTTTACAGGTTTTAGTGGAAAAGTTTGTTCCTTTTGTTCCAGAATATAACGATGTATTTAAGATAGAGATAGGTACAAAAACTGTGGTTGATGAATTAGGGGATGCTCAGGATAAAAACCCGGAATTAGAGGTTATTGGGTGGTTTCATACACATCCCGGTCATGGTTTGTTTTTATCTAATAGTGACTTATCTGTGCAACGTCATTTCCCTGCTGATTATCAAGTGGCAATGGAAATTGATAGTTTAACAAAAGGCTTAGATATGTCATTTTTTACTAGAAAATCATCAGGAAGAATGAATAATTCAGTTGACAGAAAAGAAGGTGTAGGGTGGTTCCAGTGGGTAGAAATAGAGAATAATAATTTAAATTAAAATGGCATTTAACCAAAGGAAGTTAATTTTTATCTTTTTAAGTTTTGTATTTTATTTACAGGCTTACGCCCAAAGTGAAAGTGTTGAAATCACCAGAATAAGTAGAAATGATTCTACTAATTTACTTGATATTTATATCAGTGCTCCTCCTGGGCCTAATGTTAAAATTAATGCAAACTCTATCCGTTTCTTGGAACAAGTGCCAGGAAAAGGCTCTAAGGAATGTCCTTTGGAAATTGTAGGATTTAGTGATGCAAAACCTGAAGGATTTGTACAGGAGTCAGTTACTATCCTATTTTTATTGGATTATAGTGGTTCAATGAAAACTGAAGATAGGTTAGGGAAGTCAAAAGAAACTATAAAAGAGGTAATTAGCCAAATTTCTTTACCAGTAGGTTCAAAATTTGAATTGGCTGCGTTTCATGATGAAGTCTTTGAATCTGTTCCAATAAATAAATATAATATAGATAAAGAGTTAGCTAAATATCCTACTCCTGAAGGCGGAGGAAAGGATACGGATTTATTCAGAGCTATGATAGAGAAGATTGATGATCTATCCCTAGAAAAAGGCAAAAAAATATTAGTTCTTTTATCAGATGGTAGAAATGATAATTTAAGGAATAAGTATTATGAATTAAATAATGCTAAAAGACCTACTGCACAACAAGTTTACGATAAAATAAAATTTGTTGATCTTTCTAATGAGCTTATGGTCCTTACTTACGGAATTGGTAACGGTATAGATTCTACTTTTCTTAAGCAATTACCCTCTTTGACTGAAGCAATAGAAGACAAGCATTATTTTATTTCTGATCCCCGAAGTATTTCTAAGATTTTAGTGGATCAATTATCTGAATATAACAACGATTATAAATTTCAAGTCAGACCAAAATGTTTTGAATATAGAGGCGAACTCAGAAATTTATTAGTTGAATGGCGCTCTATTGAAAAAGGAAATCAATACGATCAAAGAGAGTATAAGTTAGGTGCATCGATAGAACCTGAATATGTAGGTGTTTTGAAATCGGCAAAAATGAATTGGTTTTTGCTGCTTATTATAGGGCTGGCACTTGTTTTTGGAGTGCTGTTTTTATTCATCTTTTTAATACCTAAAATTAATAGAAGGAAATTTATTAAAAAGCATGTTGTAAAGTATAAACCTGAGCAAAATAAGATAAAAAGAGACCCTATTACAC
>CAZSKA010000095.1:0-13270 GCA_964607315.1 uncultured Saprospiraceae bacterium
GATGAGATTATCTAAAGTCCTAATTCTAATTCTTGCATTAAACTCAATTTGTTTAGATGTTTCTGGTCAACTTAATTTAAAGCTACAATTTGAAGATAAAGTTGCAGGTGAAGTTATTATATCTAGCCTTTTACCGAATACTTCTGATACAATATATTATCATAAATTTAATGATGATACGGTATCTATTTCCCTTCATTTGGAGGAAAATCAATTACAGGTTTATCCTGTTTTAGATTTTGTTCTAATTTATGAATCTAATATGTGTTCACGTGTTTTCACTTATGCAGATTCAACTATTACTTTTAAACAATGTAAAGTAGAATATCCGAAAAATCATTTTTTTAGCGATTTGGTTGAATTGAGTTCTGTGATTATATCAGAAAACTTAGAAGAAGAAGTTCTATTTAAGGAAATGTTTAAACTTTCTAAAAAAAGGCCAGAAATAGAATATCTTTCGCATAGAATTTATGTGATGGTGCATGGAGGTTTTATTAAACATTCAGATGCTAGAAAGTTTCTTGATGAAAAATTGAATAAAAATTTATGGGATTATGCTACACTTGAATATTTAGATACCTATGAAGAATCTAAAAATTAGATATAAGCCATACTAATTTTGATGTTTTTTATGTACTTAGTTTTTTTCAATTCTTCTAATAGGGAGGATGAAAAACTAAAGTAGTCCTACTTTTAGATATCAACATCGGTTTAAAATCACCCTCTTTTGATGCTCGCAAAACAGAGATATGGATTATCTAACCACTTTTTATAACTTAAATAATTATAGATGAAAATATACTTGTAAGTTGTTCTGCTAAAAATTGTTGCCCATCTGGTAAATCATGTTCTTGTACTAAAGTATTTTTCGCTGATGATATCTGTGATTGTACATAGTGTGGAGGAGGAACCTCCTCAAAGCAAATTTATTTAACAGAAAATCAATATCAAATTGGCATGATTTTGCTATGATACTTGAACGATCAGAAGATAATATATAATCTGTAGAATTCTTTGAACTCTAAGTTCAAATAGTTTTTTTCTTTAATATCTTTATGAAGATAATATTTATTTTATGCTTTTGACGCATATCTGTAGATATAAAATCAACAAAGTGTTAGTTGTATTGATTCTGATAGACTAAGACTTTAACAATCGATTCTATTAAGATCCTAAACCCCTCTATAATTTATCTCTCTTGAACTTATTTACAAAAAACTACTTTTTCAAAAACTTAGATATTGCCTGCTTTGAAAAATCTGACAGGACTAACTTCCCGCTTTGTTCTGCTCTTGATTCTAACAAACTTCCCCAGTCTTCTGTCCCTTCCCAAAACACACCTTTTAATTGATTCAGAGCTTCTGGATTCATAGTTAATAACTCACGAACAAATTCCGTTATATACTCATCCATCTCCTCAGTACTCTCAAATACCCTGTGGTATAAATTCTTCTCCAGCGCCCACTCGGCCGTTTGCCATTGATTCGGAGTAATTGATAAATGTGCAAACTGTGAAACACCTACTTTTCTTGTTACCGCCGGTCCTATTACAAACGGACCTATGCCTACTGCTAACTCACTTAAACGGAATGAAGCAAATTTGGTAGCTAGACAATAATCAACAGCACTTGCTAAGCCTACTCCTCCACCTACAGTCTTTCCTTGAACTCTACCTATCACTACCTTTCCACAAGTTCGAATCGCATTTATAACATTAGCAAAACCCATGAAAAATTTCTTGCCCACAACTTCATTCTCTATAGAAATTAACTCATCGAAACTTGCTCCAGCACAGAAAGTTCTTGTACCCCCACTCTTAAGCAATATAAGCTTAACTTGATCGTCTTTTCCTGCATTCAGTATAGCTTGTTCTAATTCCTTCAAAATATCCCCAGGTAGAGAATTGTGCGATGGATGAAAAAATTCTATTTCCTGTAATCCATCCTTAAAAAAAGACTTTACATAGGCTTTTTGATCACTCATTAATTAGCTTGTTTTGTTTAAATAAAAGAGAATTAATTTCGGGAGTCTAATCCCCAATTTAATTTTTTCCTTATGGTTTCTATAAAGGAAATGTCATCCAGCATTACAATGTTTGCAACAAAATCACTTTTTTGCACGACTAACTCTTCTTCTGCTGTAATTATTTCACTTCTGGAATCTAAGGTGCACATATAGTTTTTGCTTCTTCCTTCTATCTTAAATGATAATTTGTTTTCGCTTGAAATCACTAATGGTCGTACATTCAAGTTATGCGGAGCAACAGGTGTTATAATAAAGTTTGAACTTTCCGGAAAAACGATTGGCCCTCCACAACTTAAAGAATATCCTGTAGAACCTGACGGAGTACTTACCACCAAACCATCAGCCCAATAACTATTGATAAATTCGTCATTGACATAAGTGTGAATAATCATCATTGATGAAGTATCTCTCTTATGTAAGGTGAAATCATTTAATGCAAATGACTTTTCTTCAAATAAATCACTAGGACTAGTTAAACTAAGCATTGTACGTGCTTCTATCCTATATTCACCTCTTTCTATCTTGTCTATTGCCTCTGTTATTCTTGTCCTTTCTATTGCCGCCATAAAACCTAAACGACCTAGATTAATTCCACAGATAGGAATCTCTGCATCTTTAATTAAAGTAACAGCATGCAGGATGGTTCCATCACCACCTAAACTAAAAACAATATCGAAATCCCCCTTTTTGGGCCCTGACCCAAAACCTACTGAGTCATGAGAAGCATATTGCGGAAATACCTTAGAAATTTCTTTATGATAATCCTCAAAAAAGCAGAGTGAGATACCTCGTAACTCTAGTTCATTAAGTAACTGACTAACATATTGATGATCCTCTTCCTTAAGTGTACGAGAATAGATCAAAACCTTCATATGCTGCTTTTTGCACTAAGTTAATAATAACTCTTATCGAGTCAAAAACATTGAACGCTCTTTGTCAAGTTTTCTGAAATAAGGATCATTTAAATCATCAATAAAACGAATCATTTCTCCCGTCGACTTCATCTCTGGTCCTAATTGTTTGTCTACATTAGGGAATTTGTCGAAAGAGAAAACTGGAACTTTAATCGCATAGCCATCCATATGTGGATTTATATCAAAATCCTTTATTTTCTTAGATCCTAACATTACATGTGTTGCAATATTTAAGAACGGAGTTTTATAAGCTTTTGCAATGAAAGGCGTCGTTCTAGAAGCTCTAGGATTTGCCTCTATTACATATACTTTTTCGTTTTTTATTGCGAACTGTATATTTATCAATCCTTTGATTTTAAGTGCTTTTGCTAGCTTCAATGTATATTCCTTCATTGTCTCTATAGATGCCTCACTTAAAGAATATGGAGGTAACATAGCAGAACTATCTCCTGAATGAATTCCAGCAGGTTCTATATGCTCCATGATACCCATTATCAATAGATCTTCCCCATCAAAGATTGCATCAATTTCGGCTTCTTTTGCACGATCTAAGAATTGATCGATCAATACTTTATTATCTGGCATATGCTTATAGATCGATAAAGTCTGTCTTTCTAATTCCTCATCGTTAATAACTATTCTCATTCCTTGACCTCCTAAAACATAAGATGGTCTAACGAGAACGGGATATGTTACTTTATTAGCTATCGCTAATGCTTCATCCACATCGTCTGCCACACCGTATTTAGGATATGGGATGTTTAATTCTTTAAGTAAATCAGAGAAACTTCCTCTGTCTTCAGCTAAATCAAGGCTTTTGTAAGAAGAACCGATGATATTAATACCTTCTTTATGGAATTTCTCTGCCAACTTAAGAGCTGTTTGACCTCCTAATTGTACAATGATACCTTCAGGCTTTTCAAGATCGATAATCTCTTTAATATGCTCCCAGAATACAGGTTCGAAATATAACTTGTCTGCTACATCAAAATCAGTAGAAACAGTTTCAGGATTACAGTTAATCATGATTGCTTCATAACCTGCTTCCTTTATCGCTAATAAACCGTGTACACAGCAATAATCAAACTCTATACCTTGGCCAATCCTATTTGGGCCTGAACCCAAAACAATAATCTTTTTCTTATCCGTAACTATCGATTCATTTTCATTATCGAAAGTTGAATAGAAATACGGAGTTTTCGCCTCAAATTCTGCAGCACAGGTATCTACCATTTTATAGGTTCTACGAATTCCTCTGTCATATCTTGCTTTACTAACTTGGTCCTCTTCTATACGTAACACCCATGCAATCTGTGCATCTGAATAACCAACTTCCTTTAATTCTCTGAAGAATTCAGTAGGTATATCATCAGGCACATTATATTTCATCAACTTATCTTCATAAGTAACTAGACGCTTAATCTGGCGTAAAAACCAAGGATCAATTTTAGTTAGCTTATGAACAGTTTTAGTAGGTACACCTAATCTTAGTGCGTCTTTTATACGGAAAACTCTATCGTCTCCCACTTTTTCAAGTCGCTCTAATATATCTTGTGTTCTAATCCATTCTTTCTTATCAGCACCTAATCCTGTTCTGTTATTCTCCAGTGATTGACAAGCTTTTTGTAAAGCTTCAAGGAAATTTCTTCCTATACCCATAACCTCACCTACAGATTTCATCTGAAGTCCTAAGGTATTATCTGAACCATGGAATTTGTCGAAATTCCATCTTGGCATTTTAACAATAACATAATCAAGAGCAGGTTCGAAATATGCTGAAGTTGTTTTTGTTATCTGATTTTTTAATTCATCGAGTGTATAACCAATTGCTAATTTCGCAGCAATTTTTGCAATGGGATAACCAGTTGCTTTACTTGCCAAAGCAGAAGATCTTGATACCCTTGGGTTAATTTCAATAGGTATTATATCTTCATTTTCAGGATTAATTGCGAACTGTACATTACAACCTCCTGCGAAATTTCCTAAAGAACGCATCATAAGAATGGCGTCATCTCTCATTTGTTGGAAAGCAGTATCACTTAATGTCATAGCTGGAGCAACGGTAATAGAATCTCCTGTATGGATACCCATAGGGTCGAAATTTTCAACAGTACAAATGATAACAACATTATCATTTGCATCTCTTAACAATTCGAGCTCAAATTCTTTCCAACCGAAAATAGCTTTTTCTATAAGAACTTCATGTGTTGGAGATGCATCAAGTCCTCTTCTTAGAGCTGTAGGAAATTCTTCAGCAGTCATACAAAAACCACCACCAGTTCCCCCTAATGTATAAGAAGGTCTGATTACTAAAGGAAAGCCAATTTTCTGAGCAGCTTCCATTCCCTCAAGGAAACTATTTGCTATAAAAGAAGGCGCGACATGCATTCCTAATTTTATAACGTGTTGTTTAAATTCCTCTCTATTTTCAGTTAATTCTATAGCATCAAGGTCAACACCTATTAATTTAACATCATGCTTTTCCCATAAACCTTGATTTCCTGCTTCTATAGCAAGGTTTAATGCTGTTTGCCCACCCATAGTTGGTAATACAGCATCAATTTTTTCAGTAGAAAGAATATGATCTAGACTTTCTACAGTTAATGGTAAAAGATATATATTATCAGCAGTCACTTCATCTGTCATGATAGTGGCTGGGTTAGAATTAATAAGGGTAACTTCTATACCTTCTTCACGTAGTGATTTAGAAGCTTGCGAACCAGAATAATCGAATTCACACGCTTGACCTATAATAATAGGACCGCTCCCTATAATTAGAACGGATTTAATAGACATATCCTTAGGCATGGAAAGATGGTTTAATTTTCGCGCAAATATATGTTCTTAATGTAATTTATGAAACGGCAAGACATAATATATTATAATTGCACTAATATTATTTTTTTAATTATGTCAAAAATTGTACTTATTACAGATGATGTCCATGATCATTTGATCCAAGGATTGAGAGCTTTATCATATGAAATCATAGATAAACCAAAGCTCCCTTACGCTCAAGTTCGTGATTATATTCCTGACATTCATGGTATTATAATTAACAGTAAGGTAATCATGACCGAGGAGTTAATGGGGCTTTCGCCCAAAGATGAAAAAGGAAAGCATAAATTAGAATTTATAGGAAGATTAGGAAGTGGACTGGAAATAATTGATTTAGTTGCTGCAAAAAAAAAGGGTATAGAAGTTTTTAGTGCTCCGGGAGGAAATAAAAATGCAGTTGCTGAGCATGCTTTGGGAATGCTTTTAGCTTTAGCGAATCAATTAACTTGGGCAGATCAAGATGTGCGAAATATGCAATGGGATAGAGAGGCAAGAAGAGGCTGGGAGTTAATTGGTAAAACAGTAGGGATAGTTGGTTTCGGTAACAATGGTAGGGCTTTCGCCCAAAAGTTGCAAGGTATGGGAGTTCATGTCTTAGCATACGATAAGTATAAGAAAAATTACGCTGACGATTTACCGTGGGTCTATGAATGTTCTTCTCCAGAAGAAATTCAATTAAAATCAGATGTCATTAGTCTTCACATTCCCCTTGACGACATTTCATATCACTTAATTGATGCGAATTATTTGTCAAAATGTAAGGAAGGAGTAATTATTTTAAATACTGCTAGAGGAAAATGTATAGACACAAATGCGCTAATTAATGCTCTTGAAAGTGGTAAAATAAAAGGCGCTTGTTTAGATGTTTTTGAGAACGAGAAATCAGCTACGTTTACTGACAGTGAACGAGCTATGTATGAAAAATTATATCATTTGAAACAGGTAATTCTTAGCCCTCATGTGGCAGGTTGGACGCACCGATCAAAGTTTTTAATAGCAGATATTTTATTGTCTCAAGTAGGTATGTTTAACAAATAATTAGGATTTTCAATTCACATTAGTATATTTGTCGACTTAAAGACTAGAGACCAATAGTGGTTTCTATAATTGATAAGAATTATTTAGACTTGCATCCTATTGGGCAATATTATGATATAGACTTTCTGGATTGATTGTTTTTTTAATCATTCAGTTTAGGAAAAAAATTCTCACGGATTTACCATCTAACTATTAGTCGGCCCATTAGATTATTGCTTTATATTAAAAAAGTTTATATGACTAAGAAACTTACACTTTTAACTTTCCTTCTGTGTATTTTCTCTATTTCATCTTACGCCCAAACAGTTCTACAAGGACAGGTAACAGATGAAGATGGAGGAGTAATAGGAGCGAGCGTGTTTTTATTTAAGAACGACGTTCAAATCAAAGCTGTACCAACAGACTTTGATGGTAATTACATTTTTACAAACATTGATCCAGGATCTTATGATCTTTTGGTTAAATCCTTAGGTGTTTCTGATCAAAGGGTTAATGGAGTTATTGCTAGAGAAGACAATACCACTAAAGTGAATATTGAGTTAACCTCTGGTTCTTTACTTGATGAAGTAGTCATCAGTGATTACAAGGTTCCTTTAATTGATTTCGATCAGACATCATCTGTAAAGACTGTTACAGCTGAGGCAATTGCAAATTCGCCTCTTAAATCTGTTCAGGGACTTGCAGCAACATCCGCGGGATTGACATCGGATCAGAATGGTAATATATCCATAAGGGGTAACCGTTCTAATGCGACAAACTTCTATGTAGATGGTATTCGTGTTTCTTCACTAGGATTAATTCCAGCTGCTGAAATAGAGCAACTTCAGGTTATTACTGGAGGTCTAGCAGCAAGATATGGTGATGTAACAGGCGGTGTAATCTCACTTACTTCTAAAGGACCTTCTGATAGGTTTACTGGAGGGCTTGAGGCTGAGACATCACAATTTTTAGATCCATATGGATTTAATTTCTTGAATGGAAACTTAAGTGGTCCTATTATTAAAAAAGATAATAGATCAATTGTTGGATTTCGTTTGAATGTTCAGTATATAAGTCAATTAGATGATGGACCTTCAGCTGTTGGTGTATTTAGAGCTCCTTTAGAAACTATTCAAGATTTAGAGGGTGAACCTAATTTCTTAATAGATGGTGTTTCATTCCCAAGAGCAGAATTATTAAATGAAACAGACATTCCTAATCCATTACAAACTAGACCAAATGAAGATAGATTTGATTTAGATATCAATGGTAAGATTGATATAAGGTTTAGCGAAAATATTGATGTTTCTATTTCCGGTATTTACGGAACGGATAGAAACAGATATACTCCTAGTGCAGCTTGGGGATTGTTGAACTGGAACAGAAATCCATATAGTTATGGACAAAACTGGAGAGTAAACGCAAGATGGAGACATAAGATAGGAAAGCAAGGTCTTCCTGAAGAGCAAGCAGAAGGTTCTCCTACCTTAATTAGAAATGCATCTTACATTCTTCAGTTTGGAGTAGAAAATATACAATCTCGTACGGAAGATTTAAATCATGAAGATCGCTTATTCGATTATGGTTTATATGGAACACAAGAAGTTACTTCTAATCCAGTTGCAGGATTTGTTGACCCTGAATCATGGGGTGGAGTTGGTGCATTAGCGACACCATTTGGTTTAGTTGATCATAACTCTTTTTCACAGCAGGCTGGACAATTTAGTCCATTTATTGATGAAGCAGGAACTCAAAGCCCAAATCCTATACTTTCTCAATATCAAGAAGTTAATGGACAATTATTAGGTACTGCTGTAAGTGTATGGGGATTCTTTACAAATGTAGGTCAAGTGTTGAATAACTATTCAAAAAATGATAATACTAGATATACTGTAAACTTTGATTCACAATTAGATATACTTCCAGGAGGAAATATTAATAATAGACATAATATCCAGTTTGGAGGAACATATGAATTAAGATCAAATAGATTTTATGGCATTGCTCCAAGAGATCTTTGGTCTCTAGCAAGAGATGCTGCAAATTCACATTTCATTGCTGGTGTTGATACAACAATTTTCACGGGTAATACTTTCGTTGGTCAACAACCATTCCAGAATTTTGAATTTCAGGAGTATGGTAGATTGATTCAAGACGAAGAAGATTTAGCTGACAGATTATTCTTTAGATCTATTAGAGAAAATCTAGGTGTTGGGTTGAATGAATTTGTAAATATTGATGGAATTGCTGCTGTAAATAGTGGATTGAGTTTAGATCAATTTAGTGCGAGTGAAATTATAAACTGGAGAAACCTTGGTGTTAATTATGCAGGATTTAATTACAGAGGAGAACGTTCAGATGGAGGTTCATTTAATGATTTCTTTACAGCTCAAGACGAGTTTGGAAGAAGAACTTTTGAAGTCGCTCCTATAAATCCAGTATACATAGCAGGTTATTTACAAGATAAATTTTCTTACGAAGATATCATCTTAAGAGTAGGAGTAAGAGCAGATTATTTCGATGCAAATACAAGAGTATTGGAAGATCCTTTCTCTCTATATGCAATAGAATCAGCAGAAGAATTTTCTAATAGAAGAGATGTTAATATACCTTCTTCAGTTGACCCTAACGCAAAAGTATATTTGACAGGTTCAGATAAAGACAATGATGGAATAAAAGCTTTTAGAGTAGGTGATGAGTGGTTTAGTCCAGATGGAACATCAACTGATCCTCAGTTGATTTTCGGTAGTGAGCCAGTTAATCCTTCTTTTAGATTTACAGACGAAGAGAATAATATTCAAAGCAGAACATTTGATCCAGATCAAAGTTTTGTTGATTATGTTCCATCTTTTAGAGTAACTCCTAGAATTTCATTATCATTCCCTATTTCTGAAGATGCAGGATTCTTTGCTCACTATGATCAATTAGTACAGAGACCTTCTTCTAATACTGTATTTACAGCTTTAGATTATTTCTTCTTTGAAGATATAGCTAGATTGAATGGAGGAGGGCCTGCGAATAATCCAAATCTAAGACCAGAAACTACTATTGATTATGAAGTAGGTTTCCAACAGAGATTAACGCAATCATCTTCTATTAAATTAAATGCATATTATAGAGAGAATAGAGATTTAATTCAAACTAGATTCTTATTAAATGTACCTACGATAAATGAATATTTAACTTTTGATAATATTGATTTTGGTACAGTTAAAGGATTTACAGCAACATATGATTTAAGAAGAACGGGTAATATAGAGTTAAATGCTAGTTATACACTTCAGTTTGCTGAAGGTACAGGATCTTCTTCAAATAATGGTTTATCAACTAGAAATGGTGAAGTAAGAGTTCTTATCCCTCTTTCTTTCGATGAAAGACACAGAATTGTTGGTAATATTGATTATAGATATGCTTCTGGTGATAAGTACAACGGACCAAGAATATCTGGTGTTGACATTTTTGCAAATGCTGGTGCGAATTTCCAAGTTTCAGCAGTTTCAGGAAGACCTTACACTAGAGCAAGTACAATAAATAATCCATTTAGTTCAGCTGGTTTTACAGGAGATATAAATGGAGCTAGATTGCCTTGGCAATTTAATATTGATATGAGATTAGATAAAAATTTCTCATATAAAATTAATAAAGAAGGTAATGGAAGAGGCTTGAATTTCAATGTTTATTTGAGAGTAAGTAACTTATTAAATACTCAGAATGTACTGGGAGTTTATAGAGTGACAGGTTCACCTGACAATGATGGTTTCTTAGCAACTCAATTTGGACAAGATGCAGTTGAGTCAGTTGAATCTATTGGTAAAGATGTTCAAAGCTACTTAGCAGCATATGAATGGGCTTCTTTACAACCAGGTTTTTATTCACTTCCTAGAAGAATTAGAATAGGAGGAATAGTTAATTTTTAATCATTAGAAAGAGATAAATAATATATATAATGAAAAAGATTATTATCATATTTTTTGCTTTCTTCATCTATACGTCAGTATTTAGTTATGTTGATAAAGATGAAAGATCAGGCAGAATTACAGTTATAAACACAAGAGAAGATTGTGTGGAAGGTACAGAAATGGCCATCCAAAATATAAATAACGTTAGAGCTACTCTTTTGTCTTCTGGTGATGTATGGTGGAACCTACAACAAGGTCAATACTTTGTTCCTAATACACCTCCTGAAATTCAAGACGTATCTTCTTTATTCGCTGGTTCAGTTTGGATTGGTGGGTTTGAGCCAATTGAAGGTGGAGAGGATATTTTGAAGATAGCAGCTACAACATATAGACCTGGTGGAGATTGGTATCCTGGACCTCTTGATGATGAGACAGGAACATCTGATTCTGAAGTTTGTGCAAGATGGGATAGGTTTTTCGAAGTTACAGGTGATGAAATTGATTTACACAGATTAAATTTCAATAGGTTTAGACAAGCTGGATTAGATTATCCTAAAGATTCTATTCCTGATAACGTAAGATTTTATCCTGGATTAGGAAATGTTGATTTCCCTATCAGATTTGGATTCCAATTACCAGATGCAGGACAAGGATTAGGTGCATTTTTTGATCATCCAGATTCTCAATTAGATGTTTATGATCCAGAAAATGGTGATTTCCCTGTAATTGAAGTAAGAGGATGTTCTGATTTTGGACCTCAATATCCAGATCAAATGTTTTTCTGGATTTACAATGATCAAGCAGGACCTCACATGGGTACAATGTCAACAGGAACTGAAATTCAAATGGAGGTTCAAGTACAAGCATTTGGTTATGAATCAAATGATGAGTTGAATGATATGACATTCCAGAGATATAAACTTATCAATAGAGCACAAACAGTTATTACTGATTGTTATTTCGCAATGTGGGTTGATGGTGATTTGGGTTGTAGTGAAGATGATTTTATTGGTTGTGATACTACTAGATCAATGGCAATTTTGTATAATCAAGATGAGCTTGATGGTGATGATGGAATTACATGTTCTACTGGTGCTGCTACATATGGTCAAAGTGTTCCTATCTTAGGAGTTGATTATTTTAGAGGACCATTAAAGCCACAAAATTTTGATGATAACGGTAACCTAATTGATTTGACTAATCCATTTGCTGAGCCGGATACATTCATAGAGATTGGAATGACTTCTTTTGTTTATACAAATAGAGCAGGAGCTGGTGAGCACCCAATAGGTACTACTGATGCTCAGACTGCACAAGAACATTACAATTTATTAGATGGATTATGGAGAGATGGATTACCAATTACACAAGGTGGTTCAGGATATAATATTAACTCTACTGATACGATTAGATTCGTTTTACCGGATAGACCAAATGATGATAATGGATGGTCAATGTGTAGTGCTGATTTAGGATTCGGTGATAGAAGAACTATTCAAGCTTCAGGTCCTTTTACATTAAAGCAAGGCGCAGTAAATGAGCTTATTATCGGAATTGCATGGGTTCCTAATCAAGTTTATCCTTGTCCAGAACTGGGAGAATTAAATAAAGCTGATGATTTAGCTCAGGCTTTATTTGATAATTGTTTCCAAACATTAGACGGACCAAAAGGACCAGATGTTGATGTGGTTGAATTAAATAGAGAGATTATTCTTTTATTATCAAATGATACATTATTATCAAACAATGCATTTGAAGAATATTCTGAGGTAGATATTTTTGCGACAGATTCTATTGCACAATCTTTACCAGATGGTCAAATTTCTTATAAGTTTGAAGGATACTTAATCTATCAATTATTTGATCCAAACGCTTCTTCAACTCTTGACGATATAGAAAGAGCAAGACTAGTAAGAAATGTTGATGTTACGAATGGAGTGACAACATTATATAACTGGAATTCACAAGTGAATCCTTTACCAGGTAATAATGAGTTAGTTTTTACTCCAGAAAGAAGAGTAACAGGAGCAGACAACGGTATTGTTCATTCATTCAGTATTACTGAAGATGCATTTAATCAAGGTGATACAAGATTAATTAATCACAAAGAATATTATTTCTTCGTAATTGCCTACGGTTTTAATGAATATGCTCCGTTCGATCCTCAAACTGGATTAGGACAACAAAGACCTTTTATTAGTGGTAGACAGTCATTTGGTGTAGTGACAGTAGTTCCTAGACCAATAGTTTATGACCAATTAAACACTTTTTATGGTGACGGTCCAAAAATAACAAGAATATCAGGTGTTGGTAATCAAGGCAAATTCCTATTATTAGAGGATGGTATGCACGATGAAATACTTGCTAATAATGTTGTTTCTGAAGTTGAATACAAGGATAACTTTGGACCTTTAGAGGTGAAAATAGTTAACCCTATCGATGTTAAAGATGGTAGATTTAGATTAGAGGTTTTAGGCGAGTTTGATGAAGATGACGGAAGAATGTTACCGACAGAGAATTCTAGATGGAGACTTACGGATTTAGAATCAAACGATGAGTTTGTAAGTATAGGAAGTT
>CAZSKA010000096.1:0-13254 GCA_964607315.1 uncultured Saprospiraceae bacterium
TAATAAAACGAAAAATGTAGAAAGCCCCAGCGGGGCGACATCTTTGTAGAAAAAAGGAAAAGATAGAATAGGAAGCTCCGTAGGTGCGACACAAAATTTACAATTAATTCAATAGAAAATGATCCGCGTCCTAAAGTATCTATAAAAATGTGTAGATAAACAAATTTACTATGAATAAAATAGGTTTGTAAAGAAATTAGACATCGAAAAGATATCTATAAAATAAAAACCTCGACTTATAACTTCGCTAACGAACTCTTCAAGAAATCGATTACCTCTATTTCTATACTATCTGTTCCATGTAATTCACAAAGATAGAAACTCATCCAATCACCTAAATGTACAAGATAAATCATACGTTCAACTAAGCTACTTCCTTTACTGTAGATCTCTACGATGGTGTCGGCATACTTACTGATGATTTCTTTATTGATGTCAATTCTTGCTGCATTTCGCATCACGTCATCATCATTTCTTAAATATAAAACAGCCCATTGATCACTCTTCTTTCTCCATCCTACTAACTCATTGTGATTCATCTCAGGTACAATATGATGCCAACATAACATCTTGGAGTTTTCATTGATTTGTTGACGTTGTCTTACTGCAACAGCAGACATTCTATCCGTTGTATATATGATAGGAATTTTATTATTTAAGCGCTTTGCAACTTCCATTGCTTCTTCCTTAATTGTATCAGATTCTCCTTCTATAAGTGAAATAGAACTTTTTACACCTTTGATCGCTGTATCTGAAATCAATCCTAATTTATGTAAAACAAATAATTGTTGAACAACAGAATATCCTAAACATGCTCTAGGTGAAGGCCAATTGCCAGGAACTTGAATATAGTCGTAACCATTAGTTTTAGCATATTCTATTAGCTTTCCCCCTGATGATATTACAACAATCTTTGCACCTGTCTCTTTCATCATCTCAAATGAAGAAAGTGTTTCTTCTGTATTTCCACTATAAGAAGAAGCAATTGCTAATGTGTGTTCTCCAACGGATGCCGGAATACTATATCCTTTTCCTACTGAAAATGGAATTCTTAATTCGTCTGCCACAAATTCTTTTACGAAATTGGCACCTATTCCAGAACCACCTAATCCAGCAACATAAACATTTTGTATTTCCTTACTATGTTTATGTATCATAGCTTTACTACCTATTTCTAAGGCTTCTCTAAGCTGCTCAGGAAAACGAGCAATTAATGTATCCATCATAATTTTTCCATTTTAAAAAACGGCGTAAAGATAGTGTTTTACTACGTAAGTGTCGCTCCTCTGGAGCTTTGCTCACGCATTTTTATAAAAAGATCTACAAAGCTGTCGCTCCTACGGAGCTTATGCGCGTCCAGAGCAAACAATACGAATTAACAACCAGAAAATTGATTCAAAAAAGAGAAAGATTGTGAAGCACTGTGGGTGCGATACAGAGAAAGAAAAAAGCCCCAGAGGGGCGACAGCTTAGTAGCAAAATTGGAAATGAAAGAATAGGAAGCTCCGTAGGTGCGACACAAACATGTGCAATCTTTAAATAGAATTAATATTTTATTGTAGAAAATGAAGCCACCTTAGGTGTGATACAATCTATTCCACGCGCTTAAATGTTTTTAAATCAAATCCAGGTGACTGCACCGAAATCACCCCTTCTACATTCTTTTTTATCGCCATCTTATTCTTAGGCGAATAAAGGAATATGTACGATCGATCTTCATAAATCATTCGCTCCAACTCTAAATACATTTCACGTCGCTTATTTTCATCCAATGTTTCACGGATTTTTTCTATTAAAGCGTCTGATCTTTCGTTACCAAAATTTGCAGAATTTGCTTCTCCAGGATCCGTGTTATCTGTATGAAACTGACTGTATGGATCCATAGGACTAAGAGATAATCCTTTAGCAGAAATGGTCATATCGAATTCATTCGACTTTAGGCGTTTTTGGTAAATGCTTCTATCAAGATTTTCAACAACAATTTCAATCCCCACTTCCCTTGCGTTTTGCATTAAAACACCAGTTAGAATCTGTCCCAGTTGACTACCTGTGCTTATGCAGTTTAGTTTTAACTCCACTAATTCACCATCTATTACTTTATCTAAAACGGAATTATTATTCGTGTCTTTCCATCCGGCTTCCGCCAAAAGTTTTCCCGCCTTTTGTGTATCATATGGGAGATCTTTCAATTTAGAGTATTTGTCCACAGATAAGAATGGACTGTTAATCCTTTCACCTTCTCCATTCTCAGCAGCCATGATGATAGAATCTACATTTACTAGATAAGATAAAGCTTGTCTTGTTGCTAGATCTGATAATTCCTTTCTTCTTGTATTCAGAATATAAAAGTAATAACGAAGTAATTGTACAGATTCAAAATTGTACTGAGATGAATAGGTTTCATTGTTTTTTAATTCATCTAATTGAGAAGCTGTTAATCCTTCGTAAATGTCGTAAACACCAGCTTTTAGTTGTGTAAATGCTGCTGCTTTATCTGGAGTTATAACCAATTGTATTTCTTTTGGAATGGCTTCCAAAAATGCATTGTTACTGTCTTTTCCCCAGTAATTTTCTTTTCGTTCCACTATTACATATTGATTATCCAACCACTCTTTTAATTTGTACGGGCCAGCTCCACTTATCTTTTCTACACTATATTCCGTACTACTAAATAATTCTCCATAAGCATCCAATGCATCTTTGTCCAACCTTTGGGCGTAAGCCTCTTCATCCAATAAATCTGAAAACTCAACTGAATTCAATACTCCTTCGACATCGTAAAATGCTTTATCTAAAATAGGAAAACCATAAGCAGTTTCTATTGAATTGATTGCTTGCTTCTTCATGAAAATACTGACTTGTTTTTCATTTTCCTCATTCACTTTAACATCAAATATATCACTACCATATGATTTGTATTGGGGCGTTTTAGAGGATGGTAAAAACATTGCTTTCAATGTGAATTCAACATCTTTTCCCGTAATCGAACGATCATCATCCCACTTAGCTTCTTCCTTAATCTCAATATCAAGTTTTATTGCTTCTGGATATTCATCAGTAGGTGCAGCTATTACAGGTTTTATCTCCTTCACAAGTATAGGCGAAAATTCTAAACTTACTGGATCGTAATCAGCGAGACTTTGAAACAACAATTCATTAACCATATTGTCATTCGCCCTTAAATAAATTAGTGGATTAAGACCTTTTGGGTTGGCAGATAAATTGACTGTTATCCGTTCTGTTTCTATAGGTTGTTGGCATGAAAAAAGAAAAAATGCAAGGAAAAGTATAAGTATAGTACGCATCGTATCAGTGATTTTCGATATAAAGATAATCGGGCAATTGGTATTATCAAAGTTTTGCGATTCCATTTTCATAAACACCATATAGTTGGCCTTTAAAAAAAGAAAATATATCAGGCAATACATCAACAGCGACATATTTGGTATTTGCTTCATTGAAAATATTCAAGGTTAATTCTTCATCTTTTATCGCGTTTACTCCATCAATAGAAAATGACAAGTCCGAATTTACCTTCATCGGATAATCTTTTTGGAAACGAGCCAGATTATCCAAAATACATACTTCGCCTTCTATGTTTTTAAGATAAACCAAATTGTTATATTCCATTATCTGTGTGAAATATAGGCTATTCTGAGTTAAGCCATACAAGTCGAAACTCTCTATAATCAATTTACCATCCAAAGAATATTTCTGTAATTTTCTACTTGTATTATTATATAACCATACATTGTTGTCATTTGCTATTTGGGCTGCTGTTATATCATCTTCCGTCCATTTTTCATAATCGATTCGCTGAAGCTCTAAGAAGTTCCTGTCGAGAAAGACAATCTTTTTACTTTCTAGATAATGCAACATAATGTACAATGGATTCTGAACAGAAATAGAGGTGATCATCCCGAGTGCCTGTTCATCATAAGTGATCAGTTTTTTACCCGCATCATTATATTTTATTAAAAGTCGATTGGATTGAACCACATAAAAATTTCCTACGCCATCGATTCCCATATGTGTAGGGCTGGGTAAGGAGATAACTAATTTGTCCTCTTCTATTACATTACCAGGTGCTTTTAGTGCAACACATGAACTCAGTAGAATCAAATAGAAGAAAAAATACCTCATATGTAAACTTCCTTTTCAGGTTCTTTAAAAAATTTAACCTCCAGCTCTTCACCATTCCATTCCACAAATGAAAAATAAGAGATCCAATCGCCCAGATTAAGGACTCTACTTCCATCTTTCATCTTATAATCATAAACGAGATGACGATGTCCGAATATATAAAAGTCGGATTTTTTTTCTAGATTTTTTTCTTTTGCATAAACGATTAACCACTCTTCTTCCGAAGAAAATTGCTGTGGGCGAGTGTATTTTTTTGCATCACGTTGGGATAATTTTTTCATTAATTGTAATGCGATAGTAGGGTGGATTATACTAAAAAGCATTTGGCAAATCCTATTACTGAAGACTTTTTTAATCACCTTATATACCTTATCTCCTGGACCTAGGCCATCTCCATGCCCTATGTAAAAATCTTTTCCATCAAGCTGAAATTGAATAGGCTTTTTATAGACTTGAATGCCATATTCTTTCGGGAAATAATCGAACATCCACATGTCGTGATTACCTGTAAATAAATGTACTTTTATTCCCGCATTTCTATATTCCTTTAACTTCGACAAGAAATCCGAAAAGCCACGTGGAATGGTTCTTTTATATTCATACCAATAATCGAAAACATCACCTAATAAGTAAAGTTCTTTGGTTGTTTCTTTGATACTATCTAGCCAATCGCATATTATCAATTCCCTTGCCTTACTGCTTCTGTTACAATCAATACCCAAATGAAAATCTGAGGCAAATACAATATTTCCTTTAGTCTTATCCATCTGAAATATTACTTCCTACTCCAGATATTATACTTCAAAATGCAGTAGATTGCACGAAATCCATCTTTCCATCCTATCTTCTTTCCATCCTCAAAACTTCTTCCGTAATAACTAATGCCCACTTCGTAAATTCTAATTTTTTCTATGCGTGAAACTTTCGCTGTCACCTCAGGTTCAAAACCAAATCGCCTCTCTTTTAATTTCACACTTTGGATAATTTCTCTTTTCCAAAGTTTATAACATGTCTCCATGTCTGTCAGATTCAAATTCGTAAAGGCATTGCTTAATGCGGTTAGAAATTTATTTCCTATAGAATGCCAGTAGAATAATATTCTATGTGGTTTTCCTCCCATAAAGCGAGAACCATAAACAACATCAGCATGACCTTCAAGCATTGGTTTTAGAAGAATGTTCCATTCTTCAGGATCATATTCAAGATCAGCATCTTGGATGATGACAAAATCACCTGTCGCCTTTTCTATTCCTGTATGCAAAGCAGCTCCTTTTCCTTTGTTTTTTTCGTGTTCGTAATAACTGATCTCTAATTCAGGGTTAGCTGATTGATAACTCAAGATGGCATTTTTTGTATCATCTGTTGAACAATCATTGACGATTATCAATTCTTTAGATAGGTTATTCAATAATTTTACAGCCTTCACTTTGTTAAGGATTTGATGAATCGTATTCGCCTCATTGTAAGCTGGAATAATTATGGATAACTTCATCTAGAATTGATTTATGGCATAAATATAGTTTTTATGTTTTAATTTCTATTTTTTCCCATCTTTGAGCCACTAAAAATTAAACATGAGTAATACATTCTACGATATAAAATTAAGTGAGGTAAATGCAGAAACATCTGATGCAAAGTCTTTAGTTTTTGATATTCCGGAAGACCTTAAAGAAACCTTTGCATATAAAGCAGGTCAGTATCTGACTTTGAAATTTAATATTAATGGTGATGAAGTTAGAAGATCCTATTCTTTAAGCAGTGCACCAGTAGAGAATAAATGGAGAGTTTGTTGTAAGCGTGTTCAAAATGGTCTCGTCTCAAATCACATCTGTGACAACCTGAAAACGGGAGATTTTGTTTCTATTATGGCACCTGATGGACGTTTTGTATTTCAGGCAAATGAGGAACGTGAAGCGAGATATTTATTATTTGGTGCAGGGAGTGGAATTACTCCAATAATCTCTATCGCAAAAGAAATTCTTGAAAAAGAGCCTTTGTCTACAGTTTACATGATGTATGGAAATACGGATGAAAATAATGTGATTTATAAGGAAGAATTAGCAGGTCTTGAAAAGAAATTTCAGGGGCAATTCTATATAAAACATGCGTATAGCTCACTTGCTGGCAAGAAAGGATTACTCGGTGGTATTTTCAAAAAATCTAATATGGATTTACCTTATTATCCTGGACAGATTTCTAAGGAAACCATAAAAAAGTTAATAAAAAATTATCCTGAAATTAATCTATCAAAAGCCTACGCATACATCTGTGGTCCTGGATCAATGAATGAAGATGTAAAGGAAATTTTAGTAAAAGAGGGATGTGCCAAAGATCAAGTTCATTTTGAATCTTTTGGTGGTGCAACGGATGGAAAAGATGCAGTTGATGGAGTTTCTGGGAATGCGACAATAGAATTAGACGGAAATAAAATTGAATTAGATTTGGATGGATCCAAAACGATTTTGGATGCATTGTTGGATAAGGGATATGATCCTCCTCATTCTTGTTGTTCTGGTGCTTGTAGTTCTTGCATGGCAAAGTTAGTTGAAGGAAAAGTTGTGATGGAAGTTTCTCATGCTTTGGACGAAGAGGACATAGAGGATGGTTATATATTAACTTGTCAAGCGAAACCAACTACTCCAACAATACATGTTGTATATGAGTAGGTCTTAGGATATTAAAATAAAAAAAAGCTCATCAATTTTTTTGATGAGCTTTTTTTATAGCTTGAAATCAGAAAAGAAATTAAGCGAAATAAGCATTTATCTGTTCTGCTAATTCAATACCTATTTTCTCCTGAGCCTCTCCCGTAGAAGCTCCAATGTGTGGACTAACGGAAATAGCCGAATGATTAACTAAATCTTCCCTTGGTTTGGGTTCACCCACAAAAACATCAAGGCCAGCAGCTTTCACTTTACCTGAATCTATTGACTGAAGAAGTGCATCTTCATCTATAGAACCACCTCGTGCGGTATTAATTAATATAACACCTTCTTTCATTTTAGCCATCTCTTCTGCTCCAAGAATAGGTCTATTCGTTGAAGGTACATGAAGGCTTATGAAGTCTGCTTCACTTAACATCTTATCCATTGACACTACATTCATTTTCACTTTCATTCCATTAGCTTTTGGACCTACTGGAATATCTGCCGATTCTACTTGTAAATCCACAGGTAATACATTCATTCCTGTCCCAAATGCTATACTTGCTAACTCTCTCCCTATTCTACCAAAACCAATAATGCCAAGTGTTTTATTCTCTAATTCTTGACCTTTAGCATACGATTTTTTAAGAACCTTAAATTCAGAAACTCCTCGTGATGGCATCTGTCTATTGGAAAGATGAGTGCCTCTTGATAAATTCATCATATGAGCCATTGCTAACTCAGCAACGGAACGCGAGGATGCAGCAGGCGTATTATATACCTCTAGTCCTTTTTCACGAGCATATGCAACGTCAATATTATCAAGTCCAACACCACCTCTTGCGATTACTTTTAGATTAGGACATTGGTCAATAAGATCTTTTCTTACTTTTGTGGCACTACGAACACAGATAGCATCGTAGTTATTAAGTTGAGAAGGTAGATCTTCGTTTGGGATGTTTGCTGTACTTACTTCATGACCAGCCTCTTTAAGCATTTTTTCGCCTGTAGGATGGATACCGTCATTAACAAGAATTTTTGCCATTTTTACTGTTTGTGATTGATGAGGCACAAAAATACACGGTTTTTGTTTTGTAGGTAAAAAAAACATATAAATTTGAGAAAAACATGTTTTCGTCGAAACTCTTCATATTTTAGAACTCTATTATAAAGAGTACAGTTAATTATAGAAACAAATAAAATGGCAAAAAAGTATAAACTTACGGGATGTGCCCGATTTCTAATTTTTCTTCTTATAGTTGCTCCATTAGTATATGTGGGTGTTAGTTATGCACAAGGACAAAATCCTTTTGAATTATTGCAGAAAACATGGAATAATGTTACAGAGAAAGTACAAACTTCCACAAAGCAAAGTGATGATGTAAAACCCGCTGAAGATGTAGATGTTAAATCAAGTCCTTCAAGTGATGTTGGTGAAATCTCTATTTTGAATGGGACTATAAAGGCCCAAAAGAAAAGAATTGATGATCAAAATGAATACATCGAATCTTTAGAGTATCAAATAGAGGAATTAAATAAGCAAATTAAGAAAATAAAATCTCAAGAATAAAAATATGAATAACAAGGTCAAGAAAACTTCCATAAAGTTTTCATATTTATTTTAGAAAGTTATCTTTGCGTCCCGAATTCCATAAGAGGAATTTTATTAAACAAAATTTATCATTATGCGTTCTATTCAACGTCGCATAAAAATACGATAAACGGTCGCGTGGCCGAGCGGTTAGGCAGAGGTCTGCAAAACCTCGTACAGCGGTTCGAATCCGCTCGCGACCTCACAAAGCTCTAGATGAAAATCTAGAGCTTTTTTATTTGTGTGAATAATCTGCTTATTTTTCAAGAGAACTCTCTCTATTTATAGCACCATTGTAAACTTTGCCATTTCTGCTTTGTTAATCACGTTAATCTAATCATTGTATAAAATATCAGAAATTCATGACTACATTAAAAGCAGGAGATCAAGCACCAAATTTTGAAGGGCATATAGAGGATGGTTCAACCGTTAAGTTATCTGATTATTCAGGTAAAAAATTGATTTTATATTTCTATCCTAAAGATGATACTCCAGGATGTACAAAGGAAGGGTGTAATCTGAGAGATAATTATGCTGATCTTACTGGAAAGGGTTTTGAGATTTTGGGTGTGAGCCCTGACAAGCCAGCTAAGCATCAAAAATTTATAGATAAATACAGCTTCCCTTTTAGCCTAATTGCTGATGAAGATTTAAGTATTATTAAGTCTTTCGGTGTATGGGGGCCAAAGAAATTTATGGGTAAAGAATATGAAGGATTATTGAGAACTACTTTCGTAATTGATGAAAATGGAAAGATAGAATTGGTAATACCGAAAGTAAAAACAGCTGACCATTCTGCACAAATTCTTGCAGAACTAGAGGCTTAATTTCTAATAAAGGCCATCGTTTCTAAAACGATTAGTGTCGCAGCTACTCGCATTTCGAAAGTGATTTCGTCTTGCGAGTCGTCGTCTATATACCAGTCCTGAATATAACCTTCATTCACTGCATACATGATCCACTCAAAATCTCTTGTATGTCTCTTTTCCCAAACAAAGGGAATCTTGTTTTGTATTATAAGAGTCTTTTCATCATGCTGAATTTTCCATACGGTAGGATCATCCCTATAAATTGTAGTAATACTTAATACCATTTCACCTATTAAATGACATAAAAAATGCGTTTAGATAGTTGTGATTAGAGACGATAGATTTAATGGTAGAAGTTGACATAGAGTTGACCGTTTTATATAACCACTCCTTTAATTTATCCATGGATTTGAATACTTGATTTTGAAAACGATTTTTCATGTATTGCCATACTTGTTCACAAGGATTTAATTCAGGCGAGTATGGGGGTATTCTAAGTAGATGAATGTTTTTGGGGATAGTAATATTTTTAGTAGAATGGAATCCAGCGTTATCGATGACAAGAATTTTGAATTCATTTGGTCTGTGTAGTGATAAAGCTTGTAAGTATTGCTCAAAGATGATCGAATCGGTTCCATTAATTTCCCAAACAAAGCTATCTCCATCAATCGGAGAATAACTACCCCATAAGTAAGTGGACTTGAATTTGTGCTGATAATTAATGACAGGTTTTACTCCTTTAGCTGTTATGCATCGACCAAGAGCCGTCATTAGCCCAAATCTAGATTCGTCTTGAAAATACAAGTTGAAGCTATTGACCCCTTCAATACATATAGCTTTTTTCTTAATATGTTCTAAGGTCTCAGGGAGTTTTTAAAAAGGATGCAACTGCAGCCTGGTCTTTTTTTAGATGAGATTTACGTGGACTTTTCAACTTACTACCGAAGTTATCTATCATATATTTTCGTAGCCATTTGTATTTTACATCAATATTATACTGCTCTTTGACCCATTGCTGGGCTGCAATATAACTAGCAAAAGGAGCGGATGCATCATTGAGCCTTTCTTGAAGTCCCTTATGGAGTTGTGGTGTAATGATTTTAGATGGTTTATTCCTAGTAGGCAATGCACTGTAAGAAACAATCCCATGTGTCTTATATTCCTCAATCCACCGTTGTAATGTACGAAGTTCAACTTGCAAATGTTTACTTATTTCAGCATATGTCCTTTGCTTTTCATCTATTAAACACAGTATTACTTCAATTCTTTTTACTCCTTTTAAACTCTTTTGAAGTGATCTATGCTTAAGCAGCTCTGACTTGCTCTCTTTTACTATAAATGTTCGATTTCTTCCCATTCTTAAAGATACAAATTATTTACGACATATTATAATTGAATTGGTATAATTCCTCATCTCCTAGAAAAAAGTCGAAGTAATTAAAATCCTGCGCTCTTTTATTTTGGATATAACCTCTTGTAAACTCCTCTCCATTCTCGTAAGAAAGATTCCAACGATTATATGTATTCGCTCCATATTGTTTTATTGCTAATATATAAACATCCTCATTTACATGGATTTTCCATTCATCGAATTGATTATCCCATTCACTATATGCAGCTTCTATTTTCTGACATAGCCCCATTTTAAAGGCACTTAGACAGATAATTAATAATAAAATAATTTTTTTTTCAAAATACATAGGGGGGGATCTATTTTTTTGAGTCTATTATATGGATTCGATAGTGATTAGTTGTATAGACAATTAATTTTTAAAGAATTCATCCCTTTGACAGAGATGTTGTAAATATTTAAATGTAATTCTAGAATACAAATATAGTTTCATGAACCTATAAATGGGCCTATATCGTATATTTCTAGAGAAAAAAAATGACTTATGTCCTTAAACTTTGATGTTAGATTTTTAAAATCTTTCTGTGCCTTATTTTTAATGGCACTATTAATTACCCCAGCTCAGGCGGAAAGAGCAAATAACGATTTAACGTATGAAACGAATGATGTTATTATTACGTCAGAATTCATCTCTTCTTGGTCGGTTGAAAAAGTAAGAGATCATGCGACAATCCATGTGGTTTCAACAAATGATTTTGTGAAAGCACACAAGATTGTAGATGAGTTGCGAAAAATCATTGATGAGCCTATACTTGTAAAGCATAGTATAGAGGATGATAACATTTCTTACAAAATTATTGTAGGAAGATTTGGTAATGAAATTGAAGCTGAGAAATATCTGAATTTATTGAGATAATATCAGTTTGAAATAGAATTTGAGAAAGAATGTAGAAGCCTGTTCGTAAGAACGGGCTTTTTTTATCTCACTAATGCTTTTTGTGCAAGTGAATTAGGTATTTTCATCCTTTTATTATCATAAAGAATATCTATAGTTTGACTTCCTTTTCTTTGAATTATAAATGGTGTTTCAGGAAGGATTTTCATATCCCATAATTGCGCATCTATAGAATCGTTTTCTTGATCTTTTAGAAAAGAATATTGTTTGTTTTTGGCAGCTTTTGCTAAAGTTATAGTTCCTGATTTTGGTATAGGAGAACCATGTGGGTCTATTTCAGGATAACCAAGTGATTTATCCACTTCATCAATTACAGTCGTGCTAAGATGATGTTCAAGTCGTTCGGCTTCTTCATGTATTTCACTTTCGCTCATACCTATTTTTTCTACGAGATAGGATTCCCATAATCTGTGCGCCCTAACCAATTTATTAGCTTGTTGTTCCCCAGCTTCGCTAAGTATAAAAGTATCATCGTTTTGTAAGAGTAAATCTTTTGCTTTTAATTTTTGTAAATGGCTTTTAATTTTTTTTGGGTTTAGACCCAAAAGGGTTGCTATTTTTGGTATTGAGCCTTGATCGATTGCTCCATGTTTTATGCTGTGTTTTAGGATATCTTCCTGTTCTATGTTGTTACGGGACTTAATTTTGTTAAAGTGGTTAAATAGCAATCCTTTTCGAGGACTAAAGATGACAGATAGTAAATATATACCTGTAACAGTAATTGCCATTGCTGGGCCTGGATTGGTATCAAAAATAATTGCAATTAACAATCCTACATTGGCGCCAATTAATCCTATTGCCGCTGAAATAATTAAGACATTTTTTAGTCGAACAGCTATTAATAGAGCTGAAGCAGCAGGTGTAATTAACATGGAAACTACTAAAATTACTCCTACACTCCTCAATGCTGAAACCACAGCAAAGGACAATAAAAACATCAAAAAGTAGTGAACTAACTTAATATTTATCCCCATTGTTTTCGCAATAGTTTCTTGAAAACTAGTAATGAAAAAATATCGATAGAATATGGAGATACAACTAACAACTAATAACATCACAAGAAATGTTAACCATATATCAATATTTGAAATTCCTAACACATTACCGAAAAGAAAATCTTGTAAATCAAGATGAACGCCTCGCTGGCTAATCTTACTTATTCCCATGACACCAATGGCAAACATGGAAGTAAATACTATCCCTATTGCTGCATCATTTTTTGTTGATACATATTGTTGGATCCATGTAATACCAAATGCTGTAGCAATTCCAGCTACTACTGAGCCTACAAAAAAACCAATAGTACTATAACCTACTAAAACAAATGCAATGAAAATTCCTGGTAAAATAGCATGTGCTAATGCATCTCCTATCAAACTCATATTTCTCAATACAATGAAAGCACCTAAAACCCCGCAGGTTATCCCTACCATTGATGAAGTAATGATAGCTCGTATTGCCCAAGGACTTGATAATTGTTCTAATAAGTCATTCATAAAAGCAAAAGTAGAAAATTAATTGAAATTTTAGACCAATGTAAAAATATTTTTAGACTAGTCTAAAAATATTTTGTTCTGCTTTCAATTTATCATAGCATAGAGGATTTCTTTGTTTTTCTCATAAGACATATGAAAAAGGCCGACTTTTTGTGAATTTTTTAGGTTCATGAAATTATCTTAATTCCTAATTGTAATAAGAATATATCAAGTTATAGTATTAGTTTTTTAGGATAATAACTCACTTATTAATCCTTCTTTTAC
>CAZSKA010000097.1:0-13235 GCA_964607315.1 uncultured Saprospiraceae bacterium
GGGGGTTGATTACACTAATAAGAAAAGAATATGAAAAACACTCAAACCCTCAATCCTGGATGCATTTACTTATTTAAAAGTTTAAGTTGTGGTAATACTTGTTATTTTGAGACAGAAAATGAAATAAAATATTTTACCAAAATTTTTAGATCAAAACTCAAAAAATACATTCAAGTTTTAAACATCAATATTTCCAAAGAAGGATATTCGCTAATTTTAAAGATTAGAGACAAAAGAACCATCTTGGGTCATTATAAAAAAGAAAGAGAAATTGTTAAAAAGTCTCTAAATATGGGCTTTATTAATGAACCATGGAGAATAATCAGTGAGAAAATAAGACTAGTACATTCACTATTTGTTAGGTTCGCAAATAGACAAAGGCAAAGGTCAGGTGTACTTGTAAAAAAGTCTTATGAAAAAATCTATTTCGAAAATAAAAATGAAGTAAAAAAATATATGAATAAGAAGGAAGATGAATTATTATCGTCTCAAACTAATTCAAAATATGCATCGAACGACTCGCATTGCGAAGTGAAGTGTTGGATGTCTCAAACAAAAAAAGTACTTAAGAAGCTGGTGTTTTGGGAGTTTAAGGATTTAATACTATTAAATCTAATAACTAAAACGATAAACCTCCACACCTCCCCTTAGTAAACTTTCTCATATGTATTATTCTCCATCCATTTTCCCCAGATCCAATTATATGCGTGTACTTTATTTGTTCTATTACCAGACTTATCTACTAAATCATAACCTTTATTCGCCCACTCAAAAATACTGCCATAAAGATTTTGAACATTGGTGAACCCCTGCTGCTCAAGTCGTTCCCCAATATGTTCTGATCTTACTCCTATGGAACAATAAATTACTATAGGTGTATCTTTAGGAACATCCTGGACAGCTGAAAAGTCAACTTCATCATAACCAATATATTTTGCTCCTTCAATATGAGAAATTTCGAATTCCTCTTTTTCTCGTGCATCTAATATCAAATAACCTTCTTTCGAAGAATGTAATTTTTCTACACCAATTAAAGGTACTTCTTCTTTAACCATTTTTGATAGAAGTCGATTAAATGCTTTATTCTCTATAGTTGGCCTTTCTGTACTTGTCTTATCTTGCTGGGCATTTATACAACTAAAGCAGAAAATAGATAACATTATTATTAATATTAAATGTACTTTTTTCATTTTAAATAGGTTTAAAATTTTCAGGGCCTTGTCCAATTTCATCATGAATTATTCTGCCGTCATGACATAAATTTTTTAATTCATTCTCCATAAATTCCTTTACTTTATCCTCCACATAATCTGGGTATAACAAGTGCAAATTTGGACCAGCATCTAAACTAAAGTATAGAGGTATATTACTAGAATTCCTGAAATCTCTTACTTTTTCAATTGCAGTTATTGAGTTAGGTCTCATTAGAATATATGATGACAAACTACTCATCATTAATGAATGAAGAGTTAATGCTTCTGATTCTGCTATAAATCCAAATTTTTCCCAATCTCCAGTTCTTAATGCCTGAACTAAATCTTTAATCCTCGTATTTGCTTGATTAAATCTAATATCAGCATAAGGATTCCCATCCATCAATTTATGCCCTACAGTAGATGAAACTGATTTTTCTTCAGCTGAAATAATCAGTATACTGTCCTTGATATTCATAAACTCTGAATGTACTCCTTCTACTGGAGTGGAATAAAGATTATTGAATTTTGAATCAAAATTATTTTCACCCCATTCTACCCAATTTCCAAATACTGATCTTGATGCAGAACCACTTCCTAATCTTGAACAATGAGAAGCCTTATTATAAAAAGATTCGTTGATTTTTTCCTCTTTATAAAAGTTCTCAATAGAGCATAAGCAAAGCGCAAAAGCACTTAATGCTGAGGCAGAACTTGCTATCCCTGCACTATGAGGAAATGTGTTATCAGTTTGTACTTTGAACCCCATATTTTTGATGACAGGGATTTCTTTTTCTAGCCTGTCGACTACTTTTTTCAGTCTTTGAGCGAAAGCCTTATTTTTCTTTCCTTCAAAGTAAACTTCTAAATCTTTACCTTCAATATCCCATTCAACTTGAGTTTTAGTCAAACTTTTAGAAAGAGTAAAACTAATAGATGCATTTTGGGGAAGTTGATCTCCATATTTTCCCCAATATTTAATAATTGCTAAATTAGAAGGTGATTTCCAACCAACCTGCCCAGATTTGATTTTATTAGAATCAATAATAAAATTAGTCGAATTACTGTTTTGGATCATTTAAATAAATTGTTTCTAGAAATTAAACTCGAAGATACAAAGACAATTTTATAAAGATTGTTTATTCACGCCTTTGTTATATATAAAATGTGTGCAAAAAAATCTCCGGAAAGGCAATCTGAATCGAACTTTCAGAATTTAATAGTATTAAAATTTATTCAAATCACTTCCGCGGCAAATCATAAGAAATATCATAATCTTGCAATACTATGTCAAGCAATACATCCACACCTGGCTCATATCCCTCCTTCAAGTCATACCCATATAACTTACCAAATTGATTATAATACCCTGCTGTAAATCCTCCTCGCAAATCCTTTATCAATTCATACATCGGCGTATCTAACTCCCGCTCTATCATCTTTGTCAATATATAACCTTGTGTCTTAGTTAAATTCTTTAACTGATCGCTAAATTCTTTCTTTAAGTCCTTTTGTAACTTCTTTATATGCCTCTTTCGCTTCCGTGGACTATAATTTTCAGTTGCATATTCTAACTCTTTAAAAATCTTAATTGCTTCTACAGCATATGGATATACCTTTTGCGCATATCTTCTATATCGAAGATATAATCTGTACTCATCATAATCCTCAAAAGTCCTAGGAGCAGTTATACTTATATCTTCTAACCTCTGGAGTATAAACGTATCCTTATCTGATACCATCGCGGTATAAATTTTTCCGTCAAACTCTATTTCTGTAGTTTTATATGCGTCATCCTGTGCAATCAGACCAGAATAACTCATAACTATCATAAGAGTTATGAGTGAAACTTTTATGTACCTTATTTTTTTTGTCATCTATATTTATAACGTCCAAAATGATTATTAAGTTATCCAACATAAAAAATTAGCGACGTATTTAACATCGCTAATTTTGTTTATATCATTCTTTTTAATCTATTCTTAAATTTTAGTTTTAAATCATGAGCCGCATTTAAAGCTATACCTATATCTGTTGGAAATGGCGTTAATCTATCTCTCAACAATGGCTTCCACTTACTTTCTAATGCTCTTTTATCTCCTACAAATCTACAAGAAATATCCTCAAAATTCACTACACTACACATTCTTTCACTACTTATTTTTTCTCCAGTATATACATCTTTAAGAACTATGAATCCTGAAAGGCTTGCTCTTTTTGTCCTGCGAATCTCAGTTACTCTTGCTCTAACTTTTTTAAAGCTTGCAACTTTTATAACATTGCCAAGTGAATCCTTTTTCACTTTCCCATCTTTACCCTTCATTGGCTTAAGTCCATCCTCTATTCTCTTCTCATTGACATATATGTTTCTTATTTCTCTTTCCGGACTTACGTCCAAATCTGTTAATACCATTGTTGCTCTATAGTCCATATACTCATTTCCATTATTTCCTACATAGTACTTTGTCCATTTCTCATTTAATCCACTAGTGTTTATGTTAAGCATTCTTCGCTCAACTTCTCTTGGTATAAATGTATGTGTTCTGTTGCTCAAGTCTATAAGAATTCGGGTTTGCCCCAAATTATATGCTTCTTCCTGCAATATATTTACATCCTTGTAATTTAACATATAACTGTGTACACCTTCAAAAGTATAATAAGCCAATTTAGCTGCTTCCTTATCTCCTCTTCTAGCATTTTCCATATTATTCATAGCCAAGTTATAATCATATTCTGCTGCATTTAAAGCCGCTTCACTTAGTAACTCATCTATTTTAACAAATGTAAAATTCGCTTTATATCCATCCTTACTTACCAATGGTAATAATGGCTCTATCAGAGACTGCCGGTAATCTATATTTGTATAAAGATTATGAAGATCAGACCAATTACTTGAGTTATTCTCTCCAATCAATATTTTTGCCTTATTTAAGTCTTCGTCTTGTAAAAGCACGAAAGCTTTTTCTAAGCCTTTTACATTGTCAGTTTTTTTATTCTTTTTGCCAGCTATCTTATTAACAGCTAATTCAAATGCCTCTTCATAATGTCCTGTTTCTACAAGTTTCTCTATAGAAGTACAAGAAGTCAAAAACAGAAAGGCTGCGAAGTAAGTAATCATCTTTTTCATAATCCAAGGTTTTAATAGGTTTAATAAAAATTTAATTCATATTCCAATTTATGTTTACTTTTTTAAAGCTAATTGGTTATTTGTTTATTGAATGACGACCTTGATAATCATGTAGTTACCTTTTTTAAAAGTATTAACTTAGTTATAACATTATTATCTTTTCTTAAAGTTAACTACCTTAAAATTTTAATGCTATTAAACTCTAAAACTACCGCTATCACTACCCCACAGCATTATTTTTTGCACACACAGCATTCTCATTAAATCTTTCTATTAAACCAAGCCCTAAATATTCTTTCGATTCCTTTGTACTTATTTAACCTTTTCATCATTCTTCTTTTGAAGTATAAATTTTAATGCTATTAAACTTTGAAACTACCAACACCACTACCTCACAGCATTATTTTTTGCAAAAAAAAAGAACAACCACTTCGTGATTGTTCTCCCTTTTCTTCAAAATTGCATCTTACTTTTTGCAATCTATATTCCCTTTTTTTACCTTTCTCTATGCCAAATAATTATTGCTCATAGATGTATAAACTCCGCCTTTATTCATCCCTTCTTTTATTTTATTTACCATGCATAAAAAACGTGTTTCTGCTCTTTTATACGAATCTTTTCGATTTTCTGAAAAATTCGATATTTCTGAAGTTATTCTTGTCGTAGTGTCCGCAAAATTAAATTTTATCAACTTAGCCATAGTATAGTATTTTCTGAATTCCAACTTTGTCCATCTTCTTGCACCTAGTTGAAACCCTGTTAGTTAGTAATACAGTAAATTTATCACCATACTTATCTTTTTTAGTTTACCATTTTTCCTGATAAACTATCAAAATTTCCTAACCATCCTTTTTCTGACTATTTTTTAACCTAAACTTACTTGACGGCTTCTAATGTACACCCTAATTCTGTAGCTTTTTTGAAATCTTTAGTATATCCAGTCTTACCGCCTAATTTCTTAGCAGTTCCTAGATAAAAGTAAATATCCTCCACTGGAATATTATCAATTCCATCCTCTATCGATAATGCAGAATCAAATGCTGATATAGCATCAACATATCGCTCTAACTCTATCAATGTCCTCCCATAATAGTAAAACGCATGACGACGATATCCATAATTTGAATCTGTTTCCTTAAAGTTTCTTTTTGAAAATAACTTTAAATCAAATTCTGCCTTATCCCACTGATTTAACTTTAGATGACAATCAGCTTTTAATCTTCTTGAATTCCAATATATAGGTTGTAGTGCAAGTGATTTTTTACATGCAATTTCTAATTGATCAATCGCCTCTTGATATTTCTCTTGAACGATATATACACGAGCTAAACCGTAATAAGCCATGGGATTAGAATCATCTATGGCAATAGTTTTATTGAAATCTCTTATCGCTTCAGAATACTTCTTTAATCTTCTATTTACATTCCCCCTTCTCTCATATGCCATCGCATGCTTGTCGTACTTCGAAATAGCTTTTGACAATTCTTCAAACGCCTCTTTTTCCTTACCATCTTCCTTTGATAATTCCTTTCCTTTATGATATAACTTAACAGCTATTTTATCACTTTTAGGTTCCAAGTCAGAATAATTTAAAACTTTCCCACTATCTGTTTGCCAACATTTGACGACGCCTGACATCGCGAACTGTGCACAATAATCTAGTAGACTTGCAGTATTCTTGAATGTTTTCTCGAATGCTTGTCCTACATATCTAGGAATAGAAAGCTGGAATTTATCATCGAAAAATATCTCATTCGACTCTTTGAATATAGCATCACTTTTAAAATAGTTTTCTAATCTATATTCATACATCTTCTTCGCCTTCTCGTATGATTTTTCATTTCCAAAGTCTAAGTTTCCTTGTATAATTACCCTGTACAGCATCTAGGTTTTTATGTTTTATTTTATTTAACTTAATGGGATTTACACCTTACTACAGTGCAATAACTATTCCATTTTGCTCTGAATGGATTCGAATTTTAACATTATTTGAATAGGGATCAAAACAAATATATTGAATGTATTTAAGAATCAGTTACTTATCGCTTGAATAGCTTTACATATTTATTTTTATAATTTATTTTCAAAATTATTTTATTGCCTTTTCACCTTACCATTTTGCTTGAATTTTTCCTTTTAATTTGAGTTGGAATTACTTCCAAACCGTACATCCTTCTGTACAATTTTTACATATCTCTATTTGGTCTCTACCCTTCAATATAGATTTCCTAAACTGTTTATAAGATGGGTTTTGCCAGATCTCCTTGAAACTATTCTGCTTCAAATCTCCTAGCTTATGCGTTGCATCTTTGTCGAAACAACAGGGGACTACAGCTCCATCCCAAGTAATTACGCAGCTGTGCCACAATTTCCAACAGCTATTTACTAATTTATGCTTTAACTTATAAGTACCATCCAACTGCTTTTTGTATCTAGAATATTTATCGATTGTTGGAATCAAAGGATTACCTTGTTCGTAATCATAAATTTGTGCAGTTTTTAACTTCACTTCATCTACACCTATTTCTTCAGCCAATTTATATACCTCAGGAATCTGATGCTCATTTGGTTTAACAACCAAAAATTGAAAAATTATGTGTGGCGTAACTGAATTCATTTCTTTTTTAGCCTCTACTAGGTTTCTCGTACCTTGTAAAACATTGGAAAGCGTACCGGCTTTACGGTATTGTTCGTAGACATCTTGGGTAGTTCCATCTACCGAAATGATAATTCTTTTGAGCCCCGACTCAATAGTCTTTCTTGCATTCTCCTTATTCAAAAAATGACCATTAGTAGAAGTTATTGTATAAATACCCTTGTCAGATGCATATTTCACCATATCTAGAAAATCAGGATTAATATACGGTTCTCCCTGAAAATAAAAAATCAAGTACATCAGATCTTTATATAATTGATCCAGAGAATTCTTGAAAAAATTCGACTTTAAATTTCCAGTAGGACGAGTAAATGAACGCAACCCACTAGGACACTCTGGGCATCTCAAATTACAAGCGGTTGTAGGTTCAAAAGATATTGTCATCGGTTTACCCCATTGAACTGCTTTTCCTATCCACTTACTCCAGTAATAACTGGTAATAATTTGAGTTGCATTTAACACTCTACGTGGCGTCATATTTTTCACAAAATTCCAACTATCTCTCCAATACATACTGCAAAGGTAAAAAAAGGTGTGCAATCTTATATTTTTATTAACTTCGCGAAAATATTTCCTATATGAATTTGCAATATAAAAGAGTCTTATTAAAACTCAGTGGAGAAACTTTAATGGGTGATAAGTCTTTTGGTATCGATCCTCAAAAACTTGTTTACTACGCTAATGAAATTAAAAAGATTACTGATATTGGAATTGAAGTAGCAATTGTCATTGGGGGTGGAAATATTTTTAGAGGCTTGCAAGCTAAAGACTCCGGAATAGAAAGAGTACAAGGTGATTATATGGGAATGTTAGCAACTTGCATTAATGGAATCGCACTTTCCAGTGCGCTTGAAAATGAAGGTCTCTATACCAGATTAGTAACTGCTATAGAAATGCGAGAAATTGCTGAGCCTTACATTCGAAGAAGAGCAATAAGACACCTTGAAAAAAGAAGAGTGGTAATCTTCTCCGGTGGAACAGGTTCTCCATATTTCACAACAGACTCTGCAGCGGCATTACGTGCAAACGAAATCAATGCAAATGTACTCTTAAAGGGAACTCGAGTAGATGGAATCTATTCTGCTGATCCCGAAAAAGATCCTAAAGCAACTAAATACGAGAACATTTCATTTAAAGAAGTTTTGTCAAAACAACTCAATGTAATGGATATGACAGCATTCACACTTTGTAATGAAAATAATCTACCTATTATTGTTTTCGATATAAATGAACCAGGAAATCTATTAAAAACTGTCCTAGGTGATACCACAGGAACTACAGTAAGTTAACATGTTTTCTAATTATTTCGAAATAGGTTTTACGCATATTCTTGATATAAAGGGCTACGATCATATCCTTTTTTTAACTGCTCTTTGTCTGCCTTTTCTCTTAAAAGATTGGAAAAGAGTATTATATTTAGCAACAGCTTTTACGATTGGACATTCCATTACATTAGCATGTGTAACTCTAGATGTAATTAAAGTTTCCCCAGATCTAATAGAATTTTTTATTCCTGTTACTATTGCCTTAACAGCATTGTATGATTTATTGAAAAAACAAGGGACAATAGGATTATCTTACATTGGCGCCCTTCTTTTCGGCTTTATTCATGGAATGGGTTTTAGCAACTTTTTGAGAAGTGCTCTTTTGCCTGGCGAAGAGAATCAATTAGTTTGGCAATTATTAGTTTTTAATCTTGGAATAGAAATTGGTCAGATAATCATAGTAATCATTGCATTAATTTTCTATACCATGATTCATCACTTTACAAAAGATTTGAAATTATTTAAAAAGCCAGGATATCAGGTAATAATTGGAGTGATAATTATTATCTGGGCGCTTATAATGGCGAGCCAAAGATTTTGAGTCGAAACTAATATCCTATTAAATCCGTTAATTCATTGTAAATTTAGGTATGAAAACTATAGCCCTTTTAATAATTGGAATATTCTCTATCATCGGTTCATCGCCGGTTAATCATGATTTCCATTTAAGCAAAGGCTCTCTTAAATATAAGCCTGATCAAAAAGCACTTCAACTTTCTATGCATGTATACATCGATGATTTTGAAGAAGCTTTAAGTAATAGAGGTGTTGATTCACTTTACATCTTGACAAAGAAAGAAAGCGAAGATGCGGACCATTATATAGGACTATATATCAAGGAAAATTTTAGAGTTTCGTTCGATGAAGTTCCTGTAGAAATGGAATATCTTGGTAAAGAAATTAGTGAAGATTTAGCTGGAATGTGGGTCTATTTAGAAGCTACAGATCTTGAAGCTCCTTCGGAAGCAACAATAAACTATAGTGTTTTAATGGATGCTTTTGATGATCAGAGAAATATTCTAAGTGTCCAAATCAATGACAAAGCGGATCACCTAATGTACTCTGATGGCGAAAGAAAAAAACAACTAAGTTGGGAAAAATAATCACCTATATCCGTAAAGCAGCTACCTTCCCAGTCTACCTTTATAAGTGGACTATAAGTCCAATGTTGAATGCTATTTTTGGGCCTAGTTGCAGGTATGAACCTTCGTGTTCTACTTATATGATTCATGCAATAGAGGAATGGGGTGTTTTCAAAGGTGGATGGATGGGACTAAAACGTATAGCACGGTGCAATCCATGGGGTGGCTTTGGGCCTGACCCAGTACCTAAAAAGAATAAAAATAAATCATGAATTTTTTGGCTTACGCCCAAAGTAGTTAATTAAAGTATCCGATTCTTTTATTAACTGTCTTGTAATATAAAATCAATTGCCTGCTGTTCTGAAAATTTTCCCGTATTTACTTCCTCTATTATTGCTTGATACACATCAATAGCGTATTCTACAAGCATGGAAATATCTGCAATGTAATTACTTTCTAATAGTTCGTATTTTGCTTGGGTAGAATTATAACGGAAGTAAATCTGTTTCCTATCTTTTATCCCGAAATGACCAATTACTTGATGTAAATTGATATAATTTATGATGCCTAAGACATCAGCATATTTTTCAGCATTAACTTCAAATGGACATGCGTAAAAGAATTGGATAACAGAACTATTCTCGAGAAAATCATCGTCCATAGGAATAAAGGTGATAGAATATACTCCTTCTCTACCCTTATCATCCGTATCCCTTTTCACAACAAGAGAATGCAGTAAATTTATGTCTCCTGCTTTAAGTATTTCACTTTCTATTCCAAATTGACCTAGTATTTCTTTAATGTTACCTAAATCAAGTATATTTTTTGCATGTATTTCTTCAGTTATCATTTTCTTTCTTATTAATTAGCCATTGCATCTGCTAAGGTTTTCAGAGTAGCTTTTATTTTAGCATCGTTGTCAGCTCCTGCCAAAAATGCCCTATATACACTTGCTGGATGCGCGCCTGAAGCTTTAATATACCCTTCAACATTTCTTATTCGATTTGCTTTTTGTTCTTCATCTGTATTATTAGTATCTCCTACAAAAGATGCAGTAGAAGCCATTTGCTTCATTATATATTGAGCATTTCGTAATCTTTTCTTGTTTTTAGAATCATCCGATTTATCAGCATTAAATACCTTTTCTGTTAAAGTCTTACTCCCTGTTCCACTTCGTTGTTCTTTATATTTCTGTGCCTTATTCCTTCCAGCTTGTCTTAATGTTGAAAACCCTGCTGAACCTAATTCAACACCTGAAGCTGCAGCTTTTAATGCAATTCCTGCTGGAGCACCAGGTCCTAAAGCTAAAGTTGCAACATCTCCAGCTATTTTAGTTAAGGATAACCCTATTTTAAATATAGATTTTGAATTTCGCTTTTTATTTAAATGAGCCATGTCATAAGTGAAACTATATTCTTCAAGATCATCTATTATTGATTGATTGGTATTTATTTTTTTCATCGCGTCATCCTTACCTTTTATTGCATCATCTTTTGCTTTCTTTTTGTCCTCATGTTCATTAAGCATTGCTGTAAGTGAAGCTTTCCTTCCCGTTAATTCTTTTTCTTCATCATCATTTCTATTTTTTTTATTTTCTAAGAGCCCTATTGCTGTTTCAAGTCTTTGTTTTTTATTATCAATAACCTTAAATGTATTTTCAGCATTCGTAACATTTTGTTGCAATGTAGCTGTATCAATTTGATTATTCTCTAGCTCTAGATTTTGTTTTTCAGATTCTATTTTGCCTTTATCGGTCTTGCCGTATTTCCTTATTTTAGATTTAGTAGTAAGCTCTCTTTTATGCTTATAATTTTGATCCTTAAACTTTTCTTTTAATTCATGTTTCCTCTCGTACATAGATCTTCTTGCAGATTCAGAATTTATTAATGCATAAATTTGCATTCCTATCTGAACTGCTTCTATAGCTATAGAAAAACCAGGTATAACTTTATTAAGATTTCCCAATACTGCACTATGACCTGCAACTCCTGAAGCTACATCTATCGTTTCCATTACACTTTTTGAAGTCCCTAGTCCTGCACTAGTAGTAGCCATTAGATTTTCTATAACAGACATCACCGATTCAAATTTCTCTTGTTTAGAACTTCCTCCTTCAGCCTTTGCATCTTTATACATTGTATATATGTTATGTATAGATGCAACAAAACTTTTTATTCCAGCTAACGCACCTGCTGCTGAACCTGCATAACCTCCAGATAATTGTGCATCACTGCCTGTTTGATTTTGAGCACCAGCCACAATATTGCTGATACTTGCTGCCATATTGGTTCCAGATTCAAGAAAACTAACACCCGCTTGAACTTTCTCCCCAAAATCCATTTCTCCACCTTCTTTAATCACTTGATTAAGTGTAGAAAAGAAACTCAATGCACTTGTTACAGTTCCAACACTAGCTCCTCCTATTCCTAATCTTCGTTGTTCTTCCGTACTAGCTGCTCCAGTCACATTTTGCTTTAAATATTCTGAAGCATGAGAAGTAGAATCGCTTGCTAAAGTAGTGGTACTTTCAGCATTTTCAAGAACTGTATCCAAACCAACACCTTCACTTTGTTCGGGAGTATTTGTTGGACTAGAAGCTACAGAACCTGCATTCAAGGGAGCTGCCATATTCTTGCCGAAACGCCCATCCCTACTCTTTGTTCTAACTAATTGAAATACTGGAGTCGAACTTGGAGATGACGAATTCGATTTAGAACTAGTTTCTCCGCCTTTTGCTTTCATCTGAATGGCTTTAGCGCCCATTATATCTGCTTCTTTTTCAAGAGCAGAATCGTCATTGATGTTTTTAGATTTTAACTGGGTGGTTGGCTTTACTCGTCCTTGCTTTTGTTGAACAACATGCCACGCCTCATGAGGAAGATGCTTTTCTTGCCCTGAACCTAGATGTATATCTGAACCTTGAGCATAAGCATGCGCTCCTAATTGTTCTGGTTTATTTGAATTTCTATGAACCTTCACATCATCTAAAGATTGACCAGATAATTGTTCCATCCCTTCCTTTAGTTGAATAGGAAGTCCAGAATTATTAGTATTAGAATTCGGAGTTGGAGGAGGATCTTCTCCTGAGTTTCCTCTTTCTTTTAATTGAGTGACTTCGCCTCCCTCTGGAAATTCATTAGATTGGTTGCTGTAAGAAATTTTATTGTTAGCTAAACTATGAATAGCCTTAGCTTGAATAACCTGTGGACTTCTGCTGATTAATGAATTTCCATTAGAATTAGGTCCTGCACCATGAGATTTTTCACTTGATACACTATTTGCTGAACTGCTAAGAGAATTATCTCTTTCAGTTTCATTTGTTTTATTTGACATTACTTTTGGGGGTTTTAGTAACGGTTTCAAATTATAAAATCTATTACAAAATGTCAAATGATTTAATAAAAGAAGGTACTTAAGGTCAGAATTATAACAATCATTGTCAACATAATTGGTATTACGAATCGAAACATGGAAAACTTAATTTCCAAATCAGCAATAACCTAATTTATCCCTCGAAATAACTTTGGGCCTGACCCAAAACAGAAAAAAAAATAGATTTGAAAAGAAAAGTCATTACACAAGGCAGAAATTTATTGCAAGCCCTAATTAAGAAATCAGTATAACTTGCTTCTTTACTTAGTAAGTTCTACCTGAAAATCTAATAATCTCTTCTTCAATTTAAAAAAGATAAAATTCAAAACCCACAAGTAATTATTTATCGATTCAAAAAGTAATTCAATATTCTTTTCTTGATATGTTTCGTTTCTAAAATATTGCCAGTTATGCGATAAATAAAGTTCAAAATTCTTCATTTTATTTTGAAAAATATCACTAACTCTATCTTGCATAAAG
>CAZSKA010000098.1:0-11121 GCA_964607315.1 uncultured Saprospiraceae bacterium
CGAAGCTTTTATTTCAAAGGCATTTCAGGTCGTAATAGATTTTCTATTGCATAATCCGGTATTTAATACTTATTGTTGATTTAGTTGTCTAATATAACCTTTATGATCAAAATGTATAGGCAACTAAGTATTGTATACTTAGTGCAAATTAAAGGCACATTGTGCTTGTAACAAATAGATAGCTATACAAGTTGTTTTGTTTCGTTTTTTATTTATTCAACTGTGTTATTGCATGTTACTTTTTCTGTTTTGCTTCCTTGATATTATTAGGATTGTAATAAGAAAGAGTAGACATAAAACAATAAATGAATCTCCTATTATTGAATAAATAGTTCTGATTCCTTTTGTTGGTAAGTGAGTTATTAATACTTTTTCATTATTATTAAAATGATCCATTTCGCTAATTACTTTTCCGGTGTAAGTTGTGCCAATAGATATTCCTAGACTTGCTTGACGTATAAAATTAAACCCTTGTTCTATTGCTCTAAACTTTGACATATCAGTGTGAAGTCTTGCTACCTCTTTCCAATCATTACTAGGAGCAATCAGTATGTCTGAACCGCTTGCATCATTCATATAGTGTGGAAAATCTAAATCAAAGCAAATTACACCTGTTAAAATTCCGAAATCTGTCTCTATTTTTTGAATATTAGTAGCTTTATTATTGCTAATTGGTTGCTCTGCTCCAGGTACTGAAATTCCTTTCCAATAATCAATTGCTTTTCTTCCTTTATTGTCAAAAAGAACAAACTTATTCTCTAGATATTTGCTCTTTGATGGGTCAATTACTGCAAGTCCTATGCCTAAATAGATGTTTTGTTCTAATGCAATTTTACGCGCTTTTTCATAAAGTATCATTTCGTCTTCTTTCAAAATTACAGCATTTCCTTCTGCCCAAAAAACTACTTTTGCTCCTTCTTGTGCTTCCTTAATACTAGTGTCGAATAGATATTGATTAAGTTTCGATGTGTTTTTTCTAGTTAAAGCCTTTGCTTCATTTTCAGTCTCCGTATTATTTATTCCTTGGATGTCAATTCCCGTTTTAAGACTATCTAGTGCAGAAATAGATGCTATACGAATAGTTTCAGACGAGTTTTTTTGAAATTTCAAACGATAAAGTCCAAAAGAAAAGGTTAGACTAAAAACAAGCCCATAAATAAGAATGGCCCTTTTTATCTTTTTCCTTTCGTTTCTATTTTCTAAAGCCCAACTACATATAGAAGCAAACCAAGTAATTAAAAATGTGATATAAGCTAAACCAAATATTGATATGGATTGTAGTAAAATCAGTTGTGATTCTTGGGTGTAAGCGATGTGACCAAAAGTGCCAAACTGATTAATTTGATGGTATCCGTATTCAAATAATACCACCATGCAAGGAAATGTCAAGGTGTGAATAAATGCTGAACGTTTCTTAACAAAAAATGAATCAAGTAAGTAAGGAATCGAATGAACCAAACTAAATATTATTGTAACTATGATAGGTACTTCTATTGGTAAAAATGGGACGAAATCAAATCCAACATAATAACTTATCGCTATAGAAGAAAAGGCTATTAAAAAACCTTGCCATCTCTTAAGTCTTCGCACGGCATAAAGCAGCATTGTTGTAAAAAACCAGATGGATAAAAAGAATACATATTGCCCATTGGAAAAGATAGCGAATACTAGTAAAAATAGAACGAATAAGATTTTTTTAAATGTACTAATTTTCATTTTTATAATATTTAATACTACAAAAATGTGATTTAAGGATATACCTTACCTGACACCTATGTGACATAATTTTTTTTGGCAAGTTTACTTCGAATTCTACTTAATGATTGTCGTTCAATTCCTAAATAAGAAGCTAAATGTGTTAAACTTATTCTATTGATTATATTCTCATTTTCATCTAAGAAGTTAAGATATCTTTGTTCTGCGGATTCAAATAACAGACTTTCCACTCTATCAGTTTCTCTTGTTATAACCTTTTCAGCTACTAATCTGCCGTACATTTCATTTTCTTTATACCTTTTGTATGCTTCCTGTAGTTTCTTGTAAGGCATTTTAACAATAACAGATGGTTCGAGAAATTGTAGATAATATTTGGAAGGCTTTTGATTCAAAAAAGATGGGTAATCCGTTGCATATTCTTTTTCTCTCGAGAAACCCGTAATTATTTCACTTCCTTTTTGATTGATATAATACTTTCGCAAGAGACCATTACATATATATCCAATCTCCTTTTGTACTTCACCACGTTTATAAAGAAATTCTCTTTTCTTATACTTTTCTATCTTTAGAAAAGAACGTGTGAATTCTTTTGCTTCTTGGCTTAATGAAGGGAATTGTTCCATAAATAAATCAAAATAGCTTTCTTTTATTTTGTCGATTTCCTTCATTTTAGATTTCTATTGATTTTTAGTTTGTTTTCAAAGACTGCTTTCAAGTATATAAATGATAGGTCAATGTTGACTTATGATTGTACTTGTTTTTTGTGCAGAGTTACAAGAACATTCAAGAATAAATTTAAACTATTAGTTGATAACGGAATCAATAATTACTTTTTTAATTAATTAAGAATGTGAAATTTTGGCACCGTATTAATACCGCTTTCTATTCGAGATTTTATGTTTTTATTTTCTTTGGGGTTAAACCCCAAAACTTTTTAACAAACTGCATATTCAGACATAAGTGCGGTATGATTGATTGGTAGCTTTATCAGAAGGCTTTATCTTTTTTTATCATCAGAGACCTTGTGCTCTATTAACTATTGTCGAATATTTACCTGTTTTTAAGCTTTCTATATATTCTGTATAGTTTTTACATTGGCCATCCTTCTTATTAAAGTTTCTGAAAAGATAAAATTGAAATATTTCTCCCATACCGATTTCGTCATAATGTTCAAGGAATCGTTCCGTCCATTTTATATTCCATTCACAATCCGTACTATGGTGCAATACCAAAAATGCACTTTTTACACCTTCTGATTTCACAATGTCTTTTGAAGGGAAGCCATATTTTTCATATAACTCATCTAACTTCGATCTATTTATAGAGTCCATTCTCCCTTGTATATCCCAGTTTATTTCTTTCTTTTTAGCACCTCGTTCCATCACGTCATTAGCATCTATCTCCTTAAATGCCTCCATGTATGCTACATTAAGATTTTTACTTTCTGATTCTTTTCTTTTCTTCTCTTCATAATTTCTGATGATCTCAAGACTGTGTTCTAAGTAAGTATCCTTGCAATAATCTCTGACTTCTATTAAGTTTTCGTCTGTTACATGATCAAGGAAATATGGTTTGAAGTAAGAATCTTCAGATTGTGTTTTATTATGAATGTTGATATACTCTTTACAAAACAGAACTGAATCTAAATGAAATGCTGCTATAGTATAATCTATAACGGAATCGTCTGAATCCACTAAACTTATTCTGTTTGCTAGTTTATTATTTAGCCAATACATCTCCTTTTTATTGTTCGTTTGCTCTAAACATCTTTGCATCTTAGCAATAGCTTCTAAACTTCGTTCTTTATAACCAGGTTTATTTGTTGAAGTCTTGAGAACGTAGATTGTTGAACCTCGCGAAAAATTATAATTGCAATCTTGCGCCATACTAATTTGCAATATCAAAAATAAGATGGATGTTATGATGACTTTCATAATTGCTTCATTTTTAAACTTTAACGTCGATATATGTATATAGATTATGGAAAGTAGATAGAATGATTTATTTTGGGCTTGGGCCCAAAGAATATTTGTTGATTTTTTACTTAAATCATTGTGCTTGTTTACTATTTCGTGCTCCATTAAACTAATCTTTTCCATCTGAATGAGTGCAGGCATAAGTGTAGAATGATTGATCAGTTATTCTTCTTCCAAGCTGCCTGGGATTTCAGAATTTCCTTGTTCGAATTCATCAGGCATTTTATTGCTTTTTCTTTTCAGTCTCCAAAACCAATAGATTGCACCAAGTGGAATTCCAAATGCCCACATAGAATTCACATAACCCATTTGTTTATAGCTAATACCTAATAAAAATTGAAAATGAAGAAGCTTATATCCTAGTCCTAATAATGCTGAATAAGTTATTGAAGGAACATTGAATGCTAATACTGCTATATATTTCAACCATTTTCGTTTAAGCTTACTTTTGTATATTAATCTTATGACGTAGATATTAAAGAGAGGAATACTAATTGCTAAGAGGCCAAATAACCAAAATGGAAGCATGTTGGGTATTTTTTCTTTTACATTCAGGACGGTTAGATTTATTATTTTTTTAGAGCTATCATCAAAGGTTAATTTAAGTACTCCAAATTCTTCATCGTTTGCTATTTGAACCATTACATCAGTTGCATTTGGCAGTGTACTTTGGCCTTCAATTGTCGAAAATTGCTTAATGGTTGACATTAAAGAATAGGATAATTGCTCACCAAAATTTTTAATGATATAAGTTCGATATCTTGAAAATCCAATTTTCATTGTGTCGGCTGGAATGGTCGCACTTTCATGTTCCATTGCGAACAAGTCTAGACATTTGTCATAATCTTCTATGATGAGAGCTTCAGTAAATTCTTCCGTAGTATTTCGATAATCAATTGAATTATTGATAAACTTACAACTTGTCATGAAAACAGCTGATAAAACCACGATTGTAAAAAGAAAATTGCGCGTCATGTTTCTGGTCGTATTGATATTACAGACCTAAAAGTACGACTAATTCTAGTATTGTTTTTTGGGCTTAAGCCCAAAGATTATAAATAAGCAATTTTCATTTATTTAAATACCTCTACTAGAAAGGTTATTCCAAAAAGCCATCCTGTGAATAAAATAGTATAAGCCAAAGAGTAAATTGTTGATAAACCAAGATTTCCTTTCGTTACACTTACTTTACTAAATACTAATTTTAATGCCCTGAAAAAGACCCAATAAAGCATTGTCAAAATGGCAAATGTTGAAAATAAAAATACAGCTTCTAACATGATCAAACTGAATACGAAAATGATGCTTACGGCAATCCACAATACTATGGAAATAAGTATTCCTTCTAAACCATCTCCAAATTCAAAATTTGGTATATCTGGTAAGTTATCTGATTCTGGTAATATTTCTCTTGTTTTAAACTTACCGTATTTAGGAAAATTGTCAACTAGACCCTTTCCTTGATAGAGCCCATAAGTCATGAAAATAAAAAGACATGTCCCTATTATTCCAAGAGATAAATACAAATTTGAAGTTAGTGATCGATTGTAATTTATTCCAGAAAGATAAACTGTCAATATGGTTATCCCAATTACAATGAGTGAAATTATGAATACAGATTTTCCTTTTAAGTATGTTTCTTTCGCTTTCATTTTTGTCAGTAATTATAGTGTATTTATTCTACAGATGCATAATAAACAGTAGGTACTCCTTTATATAACTCTTCATGATATAATAGCTTATTATGCTTAAAATCATAAAGTATGGTACCACTTCCTCCAAAATTAGGATTATTAATCGCTTCTGCAAAGGACATTACTAGATCATCATAATCTCTGAATCCAGATATTATATAACATAGTGATTCAATTGATATATTCTCAAAGGATAAAAGTCTTGCTTTATTAACAGGTTCAAATTTTTCAGATTTAAAAAAGTCGGGCATTGATCCAATCTTTGAGACGAAATTCATTCTTTTCTTCTGTGAATTTAGTTCAAAAATCACTCGTTCTCTCGATTTCCTTTTAATGAATTTGTATTAGAAGTCACTTCTAATATTTTCCTTATATGATTTCACAAATCTCTTTACTTCCCCTCACACATCAACTGCCCACATATCTTCGCACTCAATACCACATTCTTATGCTTACCATAACTCACAATCATGCTCTTGTCAAATGGTTCCATAGAATGGATATCAATACATTCTTCTAGCTTTAGCTCTTTTTTGTTTAGATACTCCAGAAATTCAACTGTGCTATTAAGAAGACCTTTGAGAGTGACTTCCGTATTTACAGAGAAAGTGTTTAATGCTTTATAATGCGTTTTATGCACTTTTCCATCTTTGGATGGAATAGGGGAGCCATGTGGGTCAAACATTGGTGATCCTAATAGCTCGTCCATTTTGTTGAAGAGGAGAGGAGATTGGATGTGCTCCATTTGTTCTGCAATGTCATGTACTTCTTCCCAGCCAAATCCCATTTGATTGACCAAATACATCTCAGTTAATCTGTGCTTACGAATAATCAATGCTGCAGCTTTTCTTCCTTTGGGCGTAAGCCTAATCGGCTGATATCTCTCATGAATTAACCAACCTTTATCCGCTAATTTCTTCACCATATTAGTCACAGAAGATTTCTTTACCTCCATAACTTTACCTAATTCTGTTACAGAGATATCCTTGTTCTTCTGGTCCAAGTGGAACAAAGCTTTTAAGTAATTTTCTTTTGACTGACTAGGCATAAAAAAGGATTGTCTAAACAAAGATAATTTTAATTCGTTATTTATTTGTTAGTCTTGTCTAACTTTTTAATTTTGCGCATCTAACTTTTTTCAATGAAATTTGTTTTACTAGTCTTTTCCTATTTATTTATCTTGTCGGCAACAAATGCCACAACGATCAAAGGCATGGTTAAAGACGATGCTGGAGTCTTGGCTTTCGCAACGATTTCATTAAACAATGGGGAATATGCAACACAGTCCGATAACAAAGGCCGCTTCCAGATTGATGGAGTATCTTCCGGAACTTACACATTAGAGATTAGGATGTTGTCTTATGAGACGCTCATAACTGAATTAACGATAGAGAATCAAGAGATGATGGAAGTCTCATATACCTTGTCTTCCGCATTCTCCGTGATAAATGATGTAGTTATAACAGGGACTAAAACTTTCAAGAGAAAGACAGATTCTCCTGTTGTTGTAAACGTCCTCACTTCCAAAACTATGAATGAAGTACAGGCATGTAACCTGAGTGAAGGACTGAAATTTCAGCCCGGTCTTCGTATAGAAACAGATTGTCAAACATGTAATTATACTCAACTAAGAATGAACGGTTTGGCAGGTGGATATTCCCAGATTCTAGTTAACGGGCGTCCAATTTTCAGCCCACTTACAGGTCTTTATGGTCTAGAGCAACTACCTGTAAATATGATTGATAAAATAGAGGTGATACGCGGTGGAGGTTCCAGCTTGTATGGTTCAAGTGCAGTGGGCGGAACAGTGAATATACTTACTAAAATCCCTACCAAAAATTCTTTTGATATCAGCTATACGAATCAATTAGTTAACGGTCAAACGCCTGATCATCAGATTACAGGAAATACGAGTTTAGTAAGTAAGAATCAGAAATCAGGAATATCACTCTTTGTGAATTCTCGAAATAGAGGACTTTACGATCATAATGGAGATAACTTTTCAGAATTACCTCTGATAGAGAATAGAAGTGTAGGTGCAAATGCCTTTTATCTGCCAACTGAAAATCAGAAAATAGAGCTTAGTGTTAGCAATTTAAAAGAACATAGATATGGAGGTGAAATAGGTGTGGAAGAAGCACATTTAGCAGCTCAAAGTGAGGAAAGAAATACAAGCGTTTGGATGGCAAGTCTTGATTATCAGTTCAACTTCAATGAAGGGAATACGTCGCTTATCAGCTATGCAGCTTTACAAAGTACTGTAAGAGATCACTTCACCGGTACACAACCTGATGAGCCTGAAGAATTAGCCGTTTATCTGGAGAATCCTCCTTATGGTGATTCGGATGTACGAACTTACAATGTTGGACTTCAGTTGAATCATGACATTAGTTCGATTACGCAAGGTTCACACATTTTGACTTTTGGAAGTGAATATGTATTTGATTCTGTTTTTGACGAAATACCTAGTTATTCTTATTTGGTAGATCAGACCACGCATAATGTTGGGGCTTTCGCCCAAAGTGATTGGCAACCCGCTCCTAAGTGGAATCTTTTAGCTGGAGTTAGAGTGGATCGTCATAATTTTATTGACAATCTAGTATTAAGCCCAAGGGCTAGTGTTCTATATAAGTTGCGTCCTCTTAGTCAATTGAGATTGAATTACGCTAAGGGTTTTCGAGCACCGCAGGCATTTGATGCAGATCTTCACATAGCATTTGCAGGAGGAGGTATTTCCAGAGTTACGCTTGATGAAAACTTGGATAAAGAGAATTCACATAGTTTGAGTTTTTCGTGGAATTATGATAAGCCAACAGATGATTATGTAATTGGCTATACGATAGAGGGATTTTACACACGCTTAGAAAATGCTTTCATAACCGAATCAATAGGGGAGGATGATCTAGGAGAAGTGTTTTTAAAGCGAAACGGACAGGGAGCAAGTGTGCAAGGAGCAACAGTAGAGTTACGTGCGAATTATAAGAGAAAGTATCAATTGGAATCTGGTTTTACCTTGCAACGAAGTAGAAATGTCAATGAAGTAATCTATGTTGAAGGTATTCCTGGAACTCGGGATTTTGCCAGAACACCGAATTCTTATGGTTTTGCAAATTTGAGTTTACGACCTTGGGATGCTGTTTCATTTAATGTGAATTACGTCTATACGGGAAGTATGATTGTTCCGCATTTTGGAGGAGCGGAGAATCAGGCATTTGACGAATTATTTATTTCAGATGCATTTCACGACGTGAGTTTAAGAGGATCTTATACTTTGGGTTTACCCAAAACAAAAACAAAACTGCAATTCTTTACAGGCATCAAAAACGTGTTTAACAGTTATCAAGATAACTTTGATATAGGAAAGGATAGAGATAGTGATTTCATCTTTGGGCCTGCGAGCCCTAGAACCTTTTTTATTGGTCTTAAGCTCTTTTCTTTATAATACCGAAAACATAGCGCATAAAAACCAACCAAGGATTCAATTTTGATTTGGGACCTTTTCCTTCACCGATACGTTTGATTTGTGCTTCATACCAAATCAAATTCATTGCGCCATCGATTGCTTTTATACCAGTTTTCTGATGCTGAACATTGATTTTGGTTCTTTTGTTTTGAAACAATTCCTCGGGTAAAAGTGGATATAGACAGAAGGGACGTGCCAAACCTATAATGTCGACATGACCGTCATTTATAGCAGATTCCATGACTTCTTTCGTTCTGAAACCACCTGTAAGCATGAGTGGAGTGTCTGTGATTTTACTTGCCTTTTTAATGAAATCTAAGAAATAGGCTTCACGCTTTTTCGTACTCTCTTTAGAATATCCCATCATGGCAGGAGCTTCATAAGTTCCACCTGAAATTTCTACGAGATCCATGCCTTTCGCGGATAACATTTTGATAATTTCCATAGATTCTTCCTCGGTGAAACCACCTTTTTGGAAGTCAGCAGAATTCAGTTTTATTCCCACTGGGAAATCTGAACCTACTTGTTCTCTGATGGAGTCGTAAACAGCTAGCACAAATCTTGCTCTGTTTTCCAGTGAGCCACCCCATTCGTCCTCTCGAATATTGGAAAGAGGTGAAAGGAATTGATTGACTAAATAGCCATGAGCTCCATGGATTTGGACACCACTAAATCCAGCATTTTTTAGAATGCGAGCAGTATTTCCATAGCGTTTTATAATATCAAGAATCTCATCATGAGTTAGTTCTTGAGGGATTTTATTCGAAGCATTTTTTCGACCAGTTATATGTATGGGAATGGCGGATGGACCTTTGATAACCGAATTGATTTGTTCCATTGCTTGACGGCCAGGATGATTAATTTGTGCCCACAGTTGAGTGTCTGTTCCTTCTGTTACTTTCGCCCAATTCTTAAGCAATTCCATCTGTGAATCATCTTCTACTACAACATTTCTAGGCTCACCTAGTGCTGAGTTATCTATCATCACATTGCCAGTTATCAGGATTCCAGGGTTTCCTTTTACCCATTCTCGATACACATTAGTAAGTGTCTCGTTTGCTTGATTGGAGCTAGTTGATAGGTTTTCACTCATGGCAGATTTTGCTATTCTATTAGGAATAGAAATACCACAAGGAAGAGTGAGGGAGCTTTTAAGAACAGACATAAATTATTTTATAATGGTATAACAAATTAAAACGAAAAAGATCATTAGAAAATAAAAATGGACAGCTTGGGGCTGTCCATTATAGTCGGTGTAATAATAGGTTGTTTAATTTCCTGATTCCGTAATAATCGGCATATCACCGTCGGAAATAATGATTTTAGTATTAGGTGAATTCGCTAATTCTAAAAATGCTTCTATAGATTTGAATTGTAGGATTTCTGTGCTTAATCCTTCAGCAATAATGTTTTGGGCATCGCGAATACCTTCAGCTTCTATTCTCTTTTGATCAGCTCTACGTCGTTCTTGTTGGAGAATAAATTCCATTCTTTGGGCTTGTTGTTCAGCTTCTAGTTTTTCCTCTATGGCATTAGCAAGACTTGCTGGCAGTTTAATGCTTTTCAGTAGCACAGCTTCTATATTGATGCCTTTACCTTGAAGGGTTTTGTCCATGTGATCTTTGATTTCATTCTCTATGGAAGAACGTTCTCCTGTGTGCATATCTTTAGCGAAAAAACGAGCGGAAACATCAGAAACAGCTGATCTGAAAACGGGTAGAATCACATTTTTTTCATATTCTGATCCTATATTACGTAGTACATAGGGCGCTTTTTTAGCCTCCATATTATATAGTATAGACACTTCAGAAACGATGTTGAGACCTTCTTTACTAGGAATAGAAAGGTTTACTTCAAGGTTTTCAGTACGTGTAGAGATTGTTTCAATGTCGGTGATTAATGGGTTGTAGAATTTAAGGCCTTCTGTATAAGTGTTGTCGGAATATTTTCCTAGTGTTTTTTTAACACCGACCTCGCCTTGCTGAATTACGGCACAACTTTGAATAAGGAAAAGAGAAAGGGTAGCAGTAAAAAAGTAAATAGATTTTTTCATAAAATATTGGGTTTAGGTAAATAATAATTTCATTAAAGATAGCAATGCTATCATTTGTAAAACAAGAACTATTTATTTTTAACTTAGATTTAAATAGGTGGTAAAGAAATATTAACACTGTTAGAGGTTTTACGAGGTGATGATCCATTTTTGCACGTACTACGTAATTCTGTGATGCCGATGATTATTGTGTTTTAGCGAATTTTCTTGCTTCAATAA
>CAZSKA010000098.1:11221-13216 GCA_964607315.1 uncultured Saprospiraceae bacterium
TAATTCTGTGATGCCGATGATTATTGTGTTTTAGCGAATTTTCTTGCTTCAATAAGTTCTTTTGGCGTGTTGTTTATTGGGTTAGGACCCAAAGTTATTTTTGTGTTATATGGATGGATTCGTATTGAAAATCGGTTTTGTTTTGCACGTACTACGTAATTCTGTGATGCCGATGATTATTGTGTTTTAGCGAATTTTCTTGCTTCAATAAGTTCTTTTGGCGTGTTGTTTATTGGTTTTGGACCCATGGTTATTTTTGTGTTATATGGATGGATTAGTATTGAAAAGCGGTTTTGTTTTTCACGTACTACGTAATTCTGTGATGCCGATGTTTATTGCGTTATAGGGAATTTTACCGCACGATACTTATAAAATGACATCTTTGGGCGTAAGCCAAGAGAAAAGAAAACTAGCTATATCTTAGAAACTACCTTATTTTTAAACTTCATCTTCGTAACTGCACCTTTATCATTTTCCATTACTAAATCTGCAAATAGTTGACGAGATAATATTCTTACTAATTCTATTCCTACACCATTTTTAGACTTCATTTCATCGGGATAACCCGCACCATTATCTCGGTATGTTAGATGATAATAATTATCCTGTTTATCTAGATTTATGTCAATATATATGTCAGCAATTGATGAATTATGCTTTATGGAATTCGTAATAAGCTCAGTTAATATAATACCTAATGGCAATGTAGTTTCTATACTTAATTTTTCATTTGCTAATTCTGAATTAAACTGAATGTTTGCTTTATTAAAAGAAGTGGTATTAGTAATAATCCTCTCTATGTATTCATTAATATCTACATTGTCAAATTCCTCATTGTTATATAACTGGTCATGAATTAATGCTATACTATTTATTTTATTTGTCACCTCTTCTATAGTAGTCTGGATTTCCGGATTCGTTGATCTATTGCTTTGGATATAGAGAAGGCCGATGATGTTTTGAAGGTTGTTTTTCACTCTGTGATGCACTTCTGTAAGTAAGAGTTCATTCTTTTCATTTAGTCTCTGAAGTTCCGTCATATTTTTAGATATGTCCTTATTTTGTGCAGCTATCTTTTTCCTTTTTCTAAAATTATCAATAAATAAGAAAAACAGACTGGCTAGAAATAATGCACCTATTCCTAAAATCCACAACAGTCTTTTTCTCGCTCTAATTATTCTTTCTTGTTCTTCTTCTTGTAATTTTAAAGCTAAGTTGTATTCATTAGTTTTAACCTCATTTTTATCCGCAGTTATATTTACTTTGTCAGCGGTTTCTATTCTAAGATTTGCATAGTAAAGTGTTGAATCCAAATCACCTTTATGACGATAATATTCTTGCAGGTCTTCTAAAAGAAAGCGATAATAGGCATAATAATCATCCGACTTATCATTTACTAATGAATAGTAATGGACAGCTTTGTCAAGCAATGATTTCTTGATAGTATTTTCTGTTTCTATGGAATAACGAGCAGCAAGTGATGTGTAAAATCCACCGACAACAGTATATTCTTTATTTTCCTTGAAAATCTCAAGGGCTTTATTTATAAAATAAATGGAAGAATCTGTCGTACTTACAAAATCGCTCATCAATAAATAAGCATCCCTTACGTGATTTTTATTATAGGAATAGTCCTTATGTTTTATAGCTTTTAATGCTTCTGATTTTGCATTGTCCTTGTTAACGAAAATCCGCTCGTAAGATGAATTTCGTATATGAAAATGACATAGTAATTCCTTTATATCATATTTATCAATAAGTTCTTTGGCTGCATCTAAATTCTTTTTACAAAGCTCTTTGTTTTTTACCCATTCGTGTACTAAAGCTGTCTCTATATGACTTCTAGCTATCAGGTCTTTATGATTATCTCTTGCATTTTCATTAAGAATTATTTCTTGATAGATTTGCTGTGCTTCTATAAACATAAGCTGATCAGTGTAACAAAAAGCAAGGTCTAATTTTGCTTCTAAATATATTTTACAATCTGAATAACCT
>CAZSKA010000099.1:0-12985 GCA_964607315.1 uncultured Saprospiraceae bacterium
ATTGAAAGATTAAGTAAAAAGAAATGCGACATTATGGAGTTAAATTGGTATTAGACATATAAAATAAAGAAATACCTTATATGCTTTGATATTTTCTAATGAAGAAATCACGTATTTTAAGAAGAATTTTTCCGACAATCTAGATCTTATATATTGTTTTAAAAAAGTCTAGTTATGTCAAAATTTATTTTTTAATAAATGCCTGAATCTTTTCTCCGTTCTTTATAAAATATACTCCTATATTCAGTTTTGAAACATCTACTGAAACTCTAGTATCAGAAGCTACTGAGATACTAGTTAAATTACTCACATCCTTGCCAAGTGAGCTAAAGATATAAACTTGCCCAGATATTCCTTCTATCTGAATTCTATCAATAGCTGGATTAGGAAAGATTCTTATTTCATCGGAATCATTCCATCTTAATTGAACACCCTTTTCTTCGAAGTACTCAAACTTTCCATTAAAATCAGTCTGTTTCAGTCTATAATAATTCCAGCCTATATATGGGTTATTGTCAATCATACTATAAGTTAAAGGAGAATTAGAATCTCCAGCACCTGCCACCCTACTTATCTCTTCCCAATTTACACCATCTATAGAGCGTTCTATTGTGAAATAATCATTCATCGATTCTGCAGAAGTTTCCCATTCTATTTCCACTTTTTCATTTCCTATTTCTTCTACATCGAAATAAGACAATTCAATAGGAAGCAATGCAAGATCTGACTGTATCCATAGATTCAAATTGTTCTTATCCGAGTTAAAGATTACTTTTTCTTGAGATGAATTTTGACCTACTTGCCAATGTACTCCTGTGAAATTCCCACATGAATGATATATATTTGTAGTTAAATCGCCTATCCTAGAAGGGCAATTTCGCACCAATCTAGTAACCCCAGGCCCTGTCCATTCAGTACTATTAGTATTAATAGAAAGTGTCATATCATTTCTTAGATTTGTCAATACTGCGGCATCTGTAGAAACTACATCAAATGGCATTCCAGGACCGGAAGTAGCATTCATTCTCACAGCTGTTATATTTGAATTTGCGTATATTGAAGGTACCAAAACCATGTCACTCTGTAAAACAAGTGCACTTGTTCTACCATAACTCGATTCTGTAGTACTACTGTCACCTGAGGCAATCAATATCCACCCAGTCCCACCTTCTACATAGGTAGAAAAAACGTCACCGCTTACATTAAAATGATAAATTCCACTAGTTGTTGCATTGGAGGCTTGATCTAAACTTGTAAATGGGTTTCCAGGAGTTCCGTCTTGACTAAAAGCACTATACGTAGTGAACAGTGCCAGGATAATTGTTATTATTCTATTTACCATAACTTTTTTAATTTCTGCTAACAATGGCTTTCACATATAAGACAATACTTAATACCAAAAACCTCACTTTTATATTATAACTAACCTAATTTTAACACTTTATGTCCTAAATGCTAAATATCATACATTTTCCAATTAGCGATTAACTTCCTAACTCACTAGCATTCAGGCTAATTCTCAGAATCTTCACCATTTAAATAAATGCTAAATTTTTCAAGTGCTTCTTGATTTTCATCTAACCAAGGATCTGCATTCTCCCAAAAAGTCTGTAACACATAGTACATATAAGTCTGAAAATGATCACTCTCCACTAGATCATTGTAAAAGTCAACATACAAATTCCACCATATACCTTCTTTGGATTCATCCAAATCTTCACCCAGCATTTTAAAAACAGACTCTGTAAGCCCTATGTATAATTCTTCTTGAGAAATTTCTATGCTGTCTTGAGAAAGCTGTGCAGCTGCAAGTAAAGAAACAAGCATTTCATATGACCCAAACTCATTATCTTTTGAAGCAGATGGATCAATAAAAATATTAATAGTATTGTCCTTTTCAGGATCTTTACTAACATTCCAATTAAAGTTCTCCATGAGTACATTATACGCTTCTTCTGAACGCCCGGTATTTGGTTCTAACAGAAGAAAAAAATGAGAAGCCAATATAGCTTGGATTTTATTTTTACGAGCATTATTAATATGAGCTAACATCAGATGACTACTTGCATGATTTAGGTTATTCTCTACAGCTCCCATTGCAGCGATTTCAGCATTATCCAAATCATTTTTCTTGTAGTAATTTACAGCAAGATTATAATTCAACAAATAATGTCCTTCTGTTTTCGCAATTGCTTCATTAAAAACTTTTATAGATTTCTTGGTTTTGCCCATCATATCTAGAGCATTTCCCTTTGTAATATATGCACTGATGGCATGTGGACTATCGGATTTTAATACCTTATCAGAATATTTGATAGTTTTTTTATAATCGCCCATCACATAATAGCTTAGAGCAATTTCATAATTTACCAATGCCGAATTAGGATCAATAGCCAAAGCTTTTTCATAGGCTTCTATGGCTTCTTTATATTGTCCATTATCGTGTAAGGCAATTCCTTCATTTACAAAACCTTCTACTGTAAATTGTGCAGAAATAAAAGAGGCGAAAATGCAAGAAAGGATAAAGGTAAGAATGTGTTTGAGTTTCATAGATACATTAACTTAGCATGTGTATATAAATATACGAAAAAATTAGTTTTGTTAGTATATTTTATATTTTTTTCTTTGGGCTCGAGCCCAAAAATTAAGGCATAAAAACCTTACTCGCAAAGACCCCTTGTTTCGACTGAAAAGTAATTACATACATCCCACTCGATGGTAATCTTAACATCTTCTCTCTACCATAAACTTCACCTTTTATAAGGGTTTGGCCTGAAGTAGTTAATACTCGGTAATCGTAGATAGCGCTTGTTCCTAATTCCACCAACACTTCATTATTTCCCATATGTCGCACGGTCATAAATTCTTTCTCTTCCTTTTCCATTCCAGCACCACCATTTAATCCGATTTCTTTGGTCGCTGATAAAACTACATCCTGATCTTCTTCCACCAAGTCAAAATAAATTGAACTTTGATCACCATTAAAGGAAATTCCACTTAAATCCACTTCGTATCGATGACCTAGAGGATCAAATTCAATTGCAATTGTGGAAACCTCTTGCACCAAATCTCCCGTCGCAACATATACTACGGCATTATATTCCTTATCCACATGAAAAGTATTTAGCTCATAAGTTAACACACTTGTCTCCATTTCCCAGATTAAATTTACCCCAGCAATATCATTCATCCCACAAATTCCTGTCATATTAACAGTTGCACAATATGCCTCATCCCAACTCTTTACCGTATTTGCAGCAATCACATCATCATCAAAAAAAGCTTCCGACACTCCCGCCCATAATTCAATATAATTATCTGCTCCTTCATTACTAAAATCAAACAAATCGTTATCTACATTATTCCTCCCCCATGTCCAGAGTTTTATGCCTTTGGTCTCTTCATTTTCTGATACTCTAAATATCCCTTCCTCATTATCGTGATTAATAACTCCCCAGTAAGTATCATCAAAATCAACTGCATATGCAATTCCCAAACTCTCCCATTCATCATAGTCATTTATTTCTTCAAAATCCCTGACTTCATCGTGCTGCCCTATCCAAGCACCAGCACTCCATGCCGCAAAATATTCTTCTATAGGAATAATAATTTCTGTGTTTAAAGGAGATCCAGTATCATCATGTTCCGACCCAGGTGCAAGTGTTGTACAAGTCCAATACTCATAACTAACATTTTCTGATTTATCATTAATCAATCGAACATCAAAGTCCCAAATTGTGGAATTTTCAGAAACGCCAATATCAACCTGACAAGTCAAGTTTGTTATGCCATTATTATAATTCCACGGAGCACTTGCATACTCTGTATCATCTGTATACTCCATTCTCACTACAACTTTCCCATTTGTTTCCTCAAGTACACTAAATTCCCAAGGCAAGAACCATGTTTTACCATGTTCAGCTTCTGGAAAAGTTGGAAAAATTCCCCCATAAACCATGAGCCAATCATAATAGAAAATGTCTTGATAAATTCCATAAGCTGAACCACATTCACTTCTATACAAATACTCATGATCTGTTGGTTTATAAACGAAGGACAAGACCCGTCCTCCATACTCTGGAACTAATACTAACTTGATATATTCATTTTCTATAATCTTAGCTTCCGTAAAACTAATCTGTTGAATATCGTTATCATTCGAACTGAATGTTTTAATGCTTCCATCCTGATTTAACTCAAATGCGTGATGTTGCCAAACAATTGTTGTATCTCTCAATTTGACTTGCGCTGCAAGATTAAATACAAAGCAAAGAACTAGAGAAAACAGCAGGTATTTTTTATTGACGACTGAAGAGATTAATTTAGTGATTTTGATAAGTGATGATTTTATTGTTTGACGAATTTTCTAACTATTGATTCATTCCCAACTTGAATTTTAATAAAGTAAACTCCTATTGGATAATCATTTATGTTTAGTATTTTATCCAATTGATTGACTTCTAATGATTCTGAATATAATTTCTGTCCAAAATTATTTAATATAGAAACATCCACCTTTGTATATCTTGAAAAACTTAATTCTAAGTTGACAAAATCTGCGGCAGGATTGGGAAATAAATTTACTTCATCTAAAAACTCAATATCTTCTACAGCTAATAAATTCTCTATTTCGAAAGGTCCAAATTCCTCTTCACAGCCATTAGAGTCAGTAACTTTTAAAAAATATTGTCCAAAATCAAGGCCTTGAACATCCTCTGTTTCTTCACCATTACTCCATTCATAAGAATAAGGCAATACTCCCCCACTCGCAGACACATCAAAGGCTCCCATCTCATTTTCATCATCAATATTAACTTTTTCTACTAGTTCAACCTCCATTCTAGCCGGCTCCTCCACGGTAAAGTAAACGTCCATTTTTCTACCTAAACGATCCTGAATTAATGCCTCATAAACCCCACCAGATAGATTATCAATCACATCACCTGTTTTTCCATTTGTCCACATTACAGACTTATCTCTTGTCCCGCCTTTCACATTCAGTTGAATGCTACCATTTTTATGTCCAGCACATTCAACATATCGAACTTCAGAAGAAGCGATGAACAATTCAGAAGGTTCCACAATATTTATAATATCCTCCAGGTATTCCTGAATCTCATACGATTGACCAGTTTTAAATTCTTGTAATGCCCAAGGAGGATTAATAGGAGTAATAATCGACTGCCCACTTATGGAAGCGGAAAAGAAAACAATGAAAAAGGTAGACATAAAAGTCTTCATAAGTTTCGTCGACTTGAACACCACCAAAATAGTGAATTAAGTGCAATTAACACACTAATTACAAATAAAGCTAATTGAACCTTTTCAAACGACAATTATGGTTCATTCTGGATTGCGCAAAAGCAACCTATCTTTAGGAAGGGAAAAAAAACTTTACAATCAAGAAATTAAATGAAAAACTAAGGATGATTATCTTTTACCTTGCATGTTTTTCATACCCTGCATCATTTTGTTCATCCCTTTAGCATTACTCATCATCTTCATCATCTTTCTCATCTCATCAAACTGCTTTATAAACATATTGATTTCATGGATATTACGACCACATCCTTTTGCGATTCTTCTCTTACGACTCATATTTAAAAGCTCCGGAGAAGACCTTTCTTTTGGTGTCATAGATTGGATGATAGACTCTACTTTTGCAAAAGCGCTATCATCGATGTCAACATTCTTTAATTGCTTTCCTAAACCAGGAATCATACCCATAAGAGATTTTAAATCTCCCATTTTTTTGATTTGACCAATTTGATTTAAGAAATCATTAAAATCAAATTTATTTTTCTTAATCTTTTTCTCTAATCGCTTCGCCTCTTTTTCATCAAATTGCTCCTGTGCACGTTCTACAAATGACACAATATCACCCATTCCTAAAATACGCTGTGCCATTCTATCAGGGTGGAAGACATCAAGTGTTTGCATCGTCTCTCCAGTACTCACAAACTTGATAGGTTTTCCTACCGTATACTTTACGGAAAGTGCAGCTCCACCTCGCGTATCACCATCGAGCTTAGTTAATACAACACCATCGTAATTGATCACGTCATTAAAGGCTTTGGCTGTATTTACAGCATCTTGACCTGTCATAGAATCAACCACAAACAATGTTTCAGTTGGTTGTAGTCCGTCTTGAATTGCTCTAATTTCAGTCATCATTTCCTCATCAATCGCTAAACGACCAGCTGTATCGACAATTACAACATCACAACTATTCTCTTTTGCATATTGTATAGAGTTCATTGCGATTTCTACAGGATTCTTACTTCCTTCTTCTGTATATATCTTAACCCCTACTTGTTCAGCAAGCACTGTTAACTGATTAATCGCAGCTGGACGGTAAACATCACAGGCAACTAATAAGGGTTTCTTTGCTTTTTTAGTTTTAAGATAATGTGCTAATTTACCACTAAAAGTAGTCTTACCACTACCTTGTAGTCCGGCGACAAGAACGATACCAGGCTTAGCTTTTATATTAATTCCTGCTGCTTGACCTCCCATCAATTCCACCATCTCATCCATGACGATTTTCACCATCATTTCACCAGGCTTTACAGCATTCAGTAAGTTTTCAGAACCAAGCGCTTTATCTTTTACATTATCCGTAAATTCCTTAGCAATCTTATAATTTACATCGGCTGCAACTAATGCTCTACGTATCTCCTTAATAGATGTTGCAATGTTTAACTCAGTTATCTTGTTATTTCCCGATAACACTTTGAATGCACCATCTAGTCTTTCCTGTAAATTATCAAACATATCTGTATTATTTTGGGGCAAATATATGGAAAAATGCACAAAATCTGTGCAGCTCTGTCAGGGCTTTAGCCCTGACAGAGCTTGTGCAAAAAATTATTTAAAATTCCAAGTTTTTTTTACCGATTAATTATTTTTAAAAATCTCTGAACAAGGAATCATCTTTTAATCCTATTTCCTTCATGAATTCATCCATAATTTCTTTGGATTTGTTCGTAAAAAACTGATGTTGCTTTTCTGACGAAGCTTGCTCTGCTTTTTTCTTTGGGCTCAAGCCCAAAATGCCTAAATCGCTTGCTAAGGATTTCACCCGCCTAGCTACTGCTTCACCGCTATCTATTACTTTTATGCTTGCTGGCAATATCTCCTGAATTTGCGGAATCAAAAAAGGATAGTGTGTGCATCCCAAAACAAGATAATCTATCTCTTCCTTCATCAGTGGAAATAATAACTTGCTCAATAATTTAGTCATTTCAACACTTTCCATTTTACCCGCCTCTATTAATTCTACTAAGCCAGTACCATGTTGATTAATTACACAAACTCCTTTTGCAAATTTTTCTGAAGTGGATTTAAACAAAGAACTCACCAAAGTTCCTTCTGTTGCTAATACACCTATTTTATTCAATTTACTATTCAGGGCTGCAGGCTTTATTGCCGGTTCTATACCCACAAACGGAATATCAAATTGCTTCCTTAATTCAGTAATAGCTGAAGTAGTGGCTGTATTGCAAGCAACAACAATCATGGAACAACCTTCCGCTAGGAGTAATTTTGTGTTCTTTAAACTAAGTTTTAGAATCTCCGACTCATTTTTAGTACCATAAGGTGCATTTTTATTGTCGGCCAAATAAATAGAACGCATAGATGGCATCAATTCGTTGCATTCTTTCCAAATTGAAAGACCACCTAAACCCGAATCAAAAAAGCCAATTTTATCTGCCATATCTTATTTAAAGTAGCAAATATCGGAATTTAATCTTTCAAGTTCGTTGTCACCATGATTTCGCTCGACAAGGAACGGTGAACTGGACATTTATTAGCTATTTCTAACAATCTATTTCGCTGTTCATCAGTTAAATCTCCTTTGATTTCTATCGATCGATCAAACGTATCAAGGAAAGCTCCTGTCTCAGCACAAGAATTGCAATCTTCATGATATTCCTTGGAATAATTAACATGACAAAGAACTTCTTCTACTGGCCATTTCTTCCTTCTTGCATACATCTGCAAGGTCATTGAAGTACATGCGGCTAAGGCAGAAGTCAACAATTGATATGGACTTGGCCCAAAATCATATCCGCCTAAATCTTCAGATTCATCTGCCAATAGACCGTGTCTTCCTAATAAAAGCTCAGTGGTATATCCTGCATCGCCTAACCTTGCAACGACCTGACGATCTGTATGTAGCTTTGGAGATTCTTGAAAATCAATGTATCGCTTTGCCCATGAAGCAATCACATTTCCCGTATAAAAAGCATCATTTTTATTAGTCAACATATGATCTGCTCCGTTCAGGGTAACGAAAGATTTTGGATGATGAGCTGTTCTGTAGATTTTTGCCGCATTTTCTATTTCTACCACTCTGTCTTGAGGAGAATGTAGCACCATAATAGCTTTAGACATGCCCTGTATAGCATCCTCTAATTTGTAACTGCGCAGATCATCAAGAAACTGCTTTTTGATTGTAAATGTTCGCCCAGCTAGATTTATTGTTGCCTTTCCTTCCGATTCAATTTCGTCTATTTTATGATCGAGTAAATGTGTTACATGTTCAGGCTCAGCAGGAGCTCCCACTGTCGCTATTGCCTTGATACTATCAATTGCCGCACCAGCAAAAATACTTGCAGCACCTCCTAGTGAATGTCCTACGATTAATGAAGGTGCCTGGTAATGCTCTGTCAAATAATCAGAAGCAGCAATAAGGTCGTCAACATTGCTTGAAAAATTTGTGTCAGCAAAATCGCCTTCACTTTCTCCCAGACCTGTGAAATCAAATCTAAGCACAGCTATTCCTTCCATGTTCAATGCTCTAGAAATATGTCTAGCTGCAATAAGATTTTTATTCCCAGTAAACACATGAGCGAATATGGCAAAGGCACCTGGCTTTGGCATCATAGGTAGTTCCAGACGAGCTGACAACTCATATCCATTATTATTTGTGAATGTTATTTTTTGTGATGGCATTAGTTGAATTTTAAATTTTATTATCTAAAATTAGAGAATTACTTGTAAATCATACAATAAAATTGCCTTTAATGAGACTATATTTCCTTCAGAATCGTTCATTTGGTAGCAATAAATTTTTCATGCATAGATCCTTATCTCTTTCTCTTAGAATATTAATTATAGTAATAACTGTTAGTTTGTCATTTGGTTCGCTGCGCGCCCAAAAGAGCATAGAAGAAAAACTGCACAAAGAGATAAAAAAGATTTTACGATACGAGATTGAGTGGAAAAAGAAAGCGACTCCGGGCTTTGTGGTTGTGGTGGTAGAAGAAGATACGAGTTTCACTGTCAAATTTGGTCACGAAATAAATGCTACAAATGAAATAAATGACGATAGAATTTATGGTATCGGTGGATTAAGTAAAGTCTACACGTCTATAGCAATAGCTCAGGCAATCAAGGAAGGAATGATTGACACTAGCAAAACCATTTCCGATGTTTTACCTGGCTACCCTTTGGGTTCCAACCCAAAAATAAAGGACTTCATTCAACATACAGCTGGTTATCCAAGAACATTAAAAATGATAAATGTCAACAGGTCAAATGATTTTGAAAATATGACTGAAGATGAATTTATACATGGAACTGAGATGACCAAAATGAATGACGAAACTACTTTTTTATATAATCATCACGATTATGTAATAGTGGAAAAATGGCTAACAGAGGAAACAAATCACGGAGCGGAATATTGGTATAATAAAGCCAAAGAAACATTTACTGAATTACCCGAATGGAGATCAGGAAATAGGGAAATTATAGGATTAGGAAAGAGTGGAAATGAGATAAATAGTATAAATTATGGCGTATATGAATCTTCACTTGGATTAAGCGCCACAAAAGATGAAATCGAAAAATTAATACGATTTCTATTAAGCGAAAATGAACTGAGTGAACACATAAAATCCGATGCAACAGATACAGATATAAAGAAAAACATTTATTTCACGAATGGCTTATATAAAATCTCTAATGGGAAAAAGTATACGATTTACGGTCATGGCGGGCGAAGTATAAATAATACAGCATCAATTCATTTTGTACCAGAAACAAAGACCGGATTAATCATCTTATCGAATTCAGAAAAAGGTATTGAAGGCTTATATTTGCCTTTACTTTCAATGATTAACCATAATTGGCGTAGATAATGGGCAAAAAAAAGAACAAAGGAACAGGTAATTCACTGGTTTATACTACAGGTACAGAAGGAAATTCATTCTTTAACCAGATAAGTTTAGGTGGCGAAGAAGAGAAATCAGAAACCGATTTTGGTGCGAGAATTCGCATACATAAAGATAGAAAAAATAGAGCTGGTAAAACAGCAACATTAATAAAAGGCCTACCATTGGATGAGGACGAATTAGTTACTTTATGTAAAAAACTAAAGAACAAGTGTGGTGTAGGAGGAGCAGCTAAAGACGGCGAGATCATGATCCAAGGAGATCAGGTAAAAAAGGTAATCGACATATTAATTAAGGAAGGCTATAAAGACGTAAAGCAAAGTGGTGGTTAATTTCGATTAAATAAATTTCTCTGAGAAAAATTAAGTTATCTATATTTAATACTAAGCCAAAACAAAAAAACGATTATATTGAGTTCTAGATTTTAATATATAATGAAGAAATATTTACTATTCAACATACTTTTCATTATGCTTCTTGCCATTTCAGGCAATTGTCAAAACTATATTGACATTATAAAATCTGCGGACAAAAACACACCTGACTCCATAATTCTTCAAAATTGCATCGATAGTATAAGTAAATACGTATATCTTGATTCAAGAAGAATTACCCCATTCATGGAAGCTTCAGAAAAATTAATCAATGAGGGTTCAGATATTCCTAATCGACTTCGTCTCGATTATGTTATTCAGCAGATTTATAATGAATATAATTACAATAATAATTTAGGGATTTTTGAACTTATAGAAAGCAATAAAGCCATGCTTTCACTAGATGGATTATCTATCAAGCAAATAAATAATTTTAAATATTTAGAAGCTTATACATTATTAAGTCTGGGTGAGGTAGATGACGCGCAGGAAATATTCTATGAATTATATGAGATTTCAAAAGAAACAAGAGATACTTCACTTATGCTTCAAACACTGAGTTCTCTTGGGTCATTATTTGAACAACAAGGCGAATTTGTCAATGCAGAAAAGTATTATTTTGATTTTATTAATTTACTCCCACCAAATAAGGGTACACATAAGGCTAATTTCTATATTGACCTTGTACAGCTATACATCGAAAGTAAGCAATATGAAAAGGCAGAAAAATATAATTCAATAGCATTAAAGCTAGCAGATTCCTTAGAATTAGTTGATTTACAAATAGATTTTTTATTGCAAAAAGCAACTATTAATCTGGAAACAAATAAACCCAACCTTGCAAGAGAGTCTTATTATAAGGCTAGAAATATTCAAGAAAGGATTGGGAACTCTAATTATTTAAAAAAGTGCTTAATCACCTATGCAAACATATTAAAATATGAAAACAACAATGGAGAGGCATTATCTATTTTTGAAAGGTTTATCCAAAGTGGTGAAAAAGGTGAATTTGCTAAATCAGAATTATTAAATTATTATGAATCTGCTTCTCAAGTAGCGAATAAAAATGGAGATTATTATAAAGCATTTCAGTATTTAACAAAAGCAAATACCATATCAGACAGTTTATTTGTTGAAAAACAGAAGGAAAAAAGTAAATACCTACAGATAAAATATGAAGCTTCGAAAAAAGAAAAAGAAAATGCACTTCTTAATTCTCAGATCTTACAGGTCAAGGCACAAAGAAAACTTTTATACGCAATATCAGCAATATTTTTAATCAGTTCCATTTACCTATTTTTTGCATTTTTTCAAAAAAGACAATATAACAAATCACTAGAATCCGAAGTACTAGAAAGAACGAGCGAACTTACAGAAGCCAACAAATCTTTGAAAATCTTGAATACAGAACTTAGTGATTTAACATACGCATTGTCACATGATCTGAAAGAGCCATTAATGATTTTAACACAATTTAGCAGTCTAGCAGAAAAAGAAGGAAATAAATTAAACTTAGACCCTAAAAATAAATTGTTGGAGTATTTATCTTTTTTGAGTAAAAATGGTAATAGGTTAAAATTAACAATTGAAGATATTTCCAACTTTCATTTGATACAGGATCATTTAAAAGCTGAAAATACATCTGTTGATTTAAATAAACTTATTCATAAAGTTCAAAATTCTATTCTTTCATCAGATCGAGAAAAAAAGGTGATAATTAATTCCTCAGAACTTCCTATTTTATATTCTAATGAGAACTTATTGCTTTTAGTATTTAAAAATTTAATCAATAACGGAATTAAATATAATAAGAGCAGCCAACCCACTCTTGAGATAAGCTACGAGAAAGGTTTAAAAGACCATCACATACATTTTAAAGACAATGGCATTGGTATTGATCCTAAATTTCACCAAAGAATATTTAATATGTTTTATCGATTGCATAATAGAGAAGAATTTAGCGGATCAGGATTAGGTTTATCAATAGCAAAAAAAATTACTACTGAATTAGGTGGAGATATTAGAATAGTGGAATCGGATGAAGATAAAGGAAGCTGGTTTGAAGTGAGGTTACCTATAACATCAACATAACTTTATAAAGTAGCATTTCTTTTTAATTAATCTTTACACCTTCACCAATTAAAGTACCTTTCCTCGGAAGAGAACCTTCGTAATTGAATGAACTATCCCAGAAATAGTTTATTGTAAATTCATCATCGCTAAGAATAGCTTTTCCTCTGATTATATCTTCAAAATGATAATCTGAATTATCTACATCAAAAACCAAAACAAACTTACCAATTGCATTATCATACTTAAGTGCAGATTTTACTTTTCTATTAAAATTGAATGTTGATCCATGACCATCATGATAATTCACCATTACAGAATCTAATTCTCCCTCAATTTCATCTATAGTTAATTGTACAT
>CAZSKA010000100.1:0-12958 GCA_964607315.1 uncultured Saprospiraceae bacterium
TTGTTGCTTCACATAAACCTGAATCTGCAGTTTGTGTTACTGCTGTTGGACATGTAATTGTTGGATTTTCATTATCTGATACAATTACATTAAATCCACAGCTAGCTGTAAAACCTGCATTGTCACCGATGACATAAGTGATCTGTGTAGATCCAACAGGAAAATCTCCACTACTAAAGATTGGATTAAGTAAATCATCAACTGGCACTGGACCATCACCTAAACCTAAATCTACAGTTATCGATGTTATACCACAGTTATCTGCTGGTATTAAATCATCCAAGATGCTCCAAGAAACATTTACTGTACAAAGTCCTGAATCTGTACTTGCTTCAATATCTTCTTGACATCCGAAAGTTGGTGCTTCAGTGTCTTCAATAATCACATTTTGTGTAGTGATAAATATATTGCCATTTCCATCATCAAAAGTCCATTCAATTATGAAAGTACCTTGCTCTTCATAAACTAATGGGTCGGTTGTTGTACCTAGAACCATACCACAATTATCTTGAGCACTTGGGACTGTAACACTAACAGCACATTGTTCCTCGATATCTGCCAAAATGGGATCAAGGGGTGCTATATTATCTTGGACGGTTACTGTAGCACAAACATTGGATACATTGCCACTCTCATCAGTAACTGAAAACTGGTACTCATTGGCACCAAGATCATCACAAGTATAAGCATCAAAGTTTCCTGCTACAACTAAGTTAGCATTAGCTGTGCAAGCATCTGATATATTTTGAGCCATAAAGTCTATATCGGTTTGGGTCAACACATATGCTCCATTTGCATCAAGATCTACAGTTATTGCTTGGGCAATTGCTTCTTCGACTTCGAGATGGGCATCCCAATCCCAGCCTGTACTACCTGCTATACAAAATCCAAATCCCATTCTTCCGCCAGGATATGGATTTGATCCACTGAACTGAATCGTGAATTTCTGAGTACTTTCAAATATAAGAACATATCCCTCGCCTTTACTGACAGGAAGTGGGCTACTTAGAACATGAGTATTCTCGCCTGCGATTAAATCACCTGCCCCAAATTCATGAGTATAAACCACTGTTCCATCACAATTTGTACCGTTTGGATCACTAATGGTTTGGATTTCAACTGTGCCAGAATTGAGCTGTTGATTAATGTGAAAGTCCAAGCCAACTATTTGACCATCATTTTCTATAGTAAATGATTGCGCCATCAACTTTTGACTAGGACTCGATGACACTGTCGGTCCTTGTAGGCCAAGTATATTACTAACTCCAGATACAACAGGTTTTAGAACATCTTCCACCGTAATTGTTGCAGTACATGTACTACTAAACTCACCATCATTCACAGTCAACGTCACGGGTGTATTCCCTAAAACATATGGACCTTCTGGGTCAACACTGAATGTTAAATCATCTCCATCTGGGTCAGAACTTGGAATCATGTCATTATCAAAATCTACAGCTGTCGCCATGCCTTCGCAATTTGTATCTGCAGAAACAGTGATATCCATGCAGTTAGCCACAGGAGGTTGATTACAGACCAAATTAGGATCAGTTATTGTTACAGAAACAATACATACGTTTGTATTTCCTGCATCATCTGTAATTGTAAGTTCATAGTCTATTGGACTATTAATTATGTCTGAACAAGTAATACTAGTTGGTCCATTTGTTATTTCAAGGGTTACTCCACCGCAAAGATCAAATGATCCTGCGTCTAGATCGGTTGCTAAAACATCTGCCATTCCATTAGCTTCAAGTGCAACATTAAGAAATGTATTACATACTGCAACTGGAGGTACTGTATCGTCTCCAAAAGTCACTGTAGCTGAACCACTATTATTTGCTTCACAAGAATTAACATCAATAACAGAATTAATCGTAAATGTAATTGGTCCAGGTAAAGCAATTTCTAGACCTGAAATTATATTCAATCCATCAGAATTTATTGTATGTACACTTCCATCAGAAAGTGTGACTTCATAGGGTGCTGTACCACCTGATATATCTATAGTTACATCAATTTCTGTAGTTGCATCACACACTGTTTGATTACCGTTTAATACGGCTGTAATAACTGGACAGCTTTGAGCTTGAAGTGCAAAAGTATAGTCCATTGTATTACAATCTAGTAAAGGAGAACTCACTGTAGTAGTAAATAACCCAGGGGTAGCAGGTGCTGTAAAGGTCACATCAAATGATGTTGAGTCTCCTACATTTAAAAATTGATCAACAGGTTGAGCTACCAAAGCAAAGTCTGGATCTCCTGTTAATGTTATTAGAGGTGATTGATCTAATTTTAAAGGAGCATCACCTATATTTTTTAACGTGTAAGTTCTTGTTATTGAATTTCCATTTACTGCGGATCCCATATCTGTATCATCAGCTGCATCTGGAGTAAAATCTCCTGTTAGAATTGCAATTGAATTTCCAGAAAACTCTGCTGTCGGTGGCGTTGCCGCACACCCTGGAGGGTTAGTCAAAAAGCTTGAAGCATCAACATCTCCTTCATATTCATCACCAGATCCACCATCTGTAAGAGGCCCATCTGATGCGCCCCAATAATTATTTTGAGCAGCTAAAGTGGAAGTTAAATTATTATCAAGACCAATTGTATTACATGTAAAATAATTGTTTTCCAACGATAAGCTCTGAACTTCATTGTTTATCTGAAGACCTCTATCATTATCAAAAAATGTATTACAATTAATCGTATAGTTAGATCGTATATCACCGTTAAATTCAAATCCAGTTTCACGGTTAGCGACAATCATTCCTTCAACAGTAAAATCATCGCAATTAACAACCTCTAGTCCAATTCCTTCTCTCACTAAGCCAATCCTAGAAAAAGTTACATTTCCTACGAAACCATTAAGTACATCTCTTATAAACATTGCTCTCCCACTTACTTCTTGTAATCCATCTTGTGGTTCAATTGCAATTGATGTATTTGGCAAAGTACCGTCTGACACAACAATATCACAAACTCTATCAAGAAAAATTCCTGAAATTGCATTTGCTCCTCCAAAAGTATTACTACTCATGAAAATACCACCTTGAAGCTCCCCTTGCACCATATTTTGAAGATGTACAGCACCAGTATTTAAATCTGCACCTGAATCAGTAAAATCATTATCTTCAATAGTAAAATCACTACCTCCATTTGCATGTATTCCCGAAAATCTATTGGTTAAATCTGTATTTCTGACTGTAAGTCCAGATGCTGTAATAGCTGAATTCAAAAAATAAACACCATGAGAAACCTGCCCATTCCTACTTCCTAAATCTAAAGAATCAATAACTATATCTGAGCAATTGTTAACAAAAACACATCTGTCTGTATTAAAATTATTATTTGTCCCAACATGAAATAAACTATCCAAAGGTTTTACAATAATGTGTGAACCAGCAATTGATCCATTTGATATGACTAAATCTGTCATATTAGCAAGTGAAATTCCTGTTCTTTCATCTTTTCCTCCTAGTTTATTATTTTGAGCAAAGATTCCACCAGATAAATTATTTTCTCTAATACCATCAAGGAATAAACTATTTGTGCTACCTCTTAATGAATTACCTTCTATTGTATAATCATTACCACCTGCAATATATAGCCCATGTGCATTATCCTCCATTTTACAATTCATAATGCTAATTGAACTATTTGTATTACTATTTCCGATGTATAAACCTGTTCCTAATTCATCGCTATTTGTGCTGGACAGGTCTAAATCTGCAACCTGAATATTAGAGACATTTATCATACTTAAAGCTCCAAATCTAAAATCTGCTGTATTTGCAAAAGTGTTATTCAAACCCGAAGAGGGTTCAATTGTAATATTCGTATTTGAAATTGTTCCAGAAGAAATGATTAGATTAGACATATTCTCAATATGAAGTCCTGTAGCTGCTCCAACTCCTCCAAAAGTATTCATAGACATATTTATACCACCAGGAATATCTCTTTCTACTATACTGTTAAGACCAATTCCAGAAGATGCAACTGAAGAATTTGAACCTGAACCAGAAACATCACAATTCATGATAGTTACATCGCTTCCATTAAAAATTGATATTCCACTATTCCTATTTTTAGCCTCTGAGTTGGTAATATTTAAATTATCAAAAAAATCATTAGAATTATCTACAAAAATTCCATTTCCAGTTCTGCTTGCCGAAGGTAATCGGCTTGTATATAGACTATCAATTACAACATTATTATTATTCCTAAGATGCAATGCAGTTCCTGTAATAGTTGCAAATTCTGCTTTTGAATCAGTCAATCTCACATTAGCAAGTGGATCGACCAACAAACCACCTGATATATACAAATCATTCATATTATGCAGTAAAATTGCTGTATTTTGATTACCAAAATTTATATTATCAAGAAATATACCTCCAGGAATATTTTGTTCAAGTACTCCATCCATATGAAATGCAGCTCTATTTAAATTATCACCGCTAAATTCAACATCTATATTCGTATAAGTATGATCTGTTCCATTTAATGCTCTTAATCCGAATTGTCTTCTTTGAGAAACTACATTATTTACATTCAAATTATTACAATTATTAAAAAAGATACCAGTTCCAGACGTACCCGCTGGTCGCGAGACATCAATATCAAATACTTCTACATTATCTACATTATCAAGTCTAATTACTGTAGAACTTGAAACTAAATTTTCCGTGTTTTCCAAATTCACATTAGCAGTGGGATTTGAATCATCAGTAATCTGAATATCGGTCATATTTTCTAAGTAAAGTACCGTGCGTACTCCCAAATCAAATATATTTCCTCTAATATCAACTCCTCCAGGAAGATTTTCACCAATCCAACCATTTACAGAAATTGCTCCTTCTAAATCTCCTCTTCCTGAATTTGAAAAATCATTGTTTAATATAGATAAATCCGTTCCTTGCATTGCATATATACCGCGCCTTCTATTTTGAATCTTACAATTTTGAATTACATGGTTTCTAAAATTATCATTCCCATTATTAATAAAAACTCCAAGATCAATCATGCCATTAGCATGGGATAAATCTACAGAATCAATTAGTATGTTCTGATTATTTATTAGTGTGAAAGGACGAGTAGTAGATAACATTCTATTATCTTCTACTGTAATTTGTGTACCAGGTGTATTTCCTCTTGAAATTACAATATTCTCAGTACTAATTAAACTAAATGCTCTACTACAATTGGTAAATGTGTTATCAAAAACATCTATTCCAGTAACTCCATCAGAAACATTATTAATTACGATACAAGACTCTCCATCACTAGCCCCACAAAAAGCAAACATATTACCATGCGTTTTGACGGTTGAACCATCTATGTATGAAATCCCTGTTCTTTTACGAATAAACGTGCTATTCTTTACTAACGAATTATTACATTCATTAAAAAACAAGGCTCTACCACTAACATTATTAGATGTTCGTTCTACCCGAATGTCATCTATTATAACATTATCACACCTAACAAACTGGAATGCATCCCCACCTGGAATTTCGACATTGCTATTATCTTCAAAAGCAATGTTAGTTCCTGGCTTATTAATATCATCCGTAACCATAATACCATCCTCCATATCCGTTAAATGATGTATAGCATTAGATCCCTCATATGAATGGCCAAATGATCTAATCCCTTTCGGTATTAAGCCTTCAGAAATCCCATTTAGTGTAATACATGCTTCAGCATTTGCAATACCTGTAATGCTAAAGACATTCTCTTCAAGTATATAATCAGACCCTCTTGAAATAGAAATACCCGTTCTTTTTCTATTGAAAAAACAGCTATCTATTTGTACATTCCCATCTTCAATAGTATTAACAACTGTAATACCAATCCCTTGAGTCGAATTACTATTTCTATCTATATTAAGATTACTAACTCTTATATTACTTACATTTGTCATATGAAGGCTAGTTCCTGAATAAGCTCCAAAATTCTGATTATCTTCTATTATGATATTTGAACCAGAAATCGAACCATCAGAGATGGTCAAATTATCCATTCCATTAATCCTTAATGCAGTATTTAAATCTCCAAATAGATTATTATTCATTAAAATTCCTCCTGGAATATCTTCTTCGGATACATTATTTAAAAATATTGCAGGTCTTGAAAGATTATCTCCTACTATAGTCCATTCATTATTAGTAATTATATAATCCGAACCGCCATTCGCAAGTAGACCTCTTCTCATAAAGTGAATCACACAGTTATCTATCGTTACATTATCACAATTAACCAATTCAAATCCTGAACCTGTTGCACCTCCATTAAGTGCTGCTTCTCTTAAAGTTAATCCTCTAAATGTAAGACCATCGACATTATTTGCTCTAATATACCAGTTGTCGTGCCCAGTTAGTTCAACCAATGGAGTTCCTGTATAACCTGGTTGTGTAGTTCCGTCAATTGTAGTCTGGCCAGTCAAGGTTGGTAAAAAACCAACAAATGCAATTACATGTGGTCCTGAACCAGGAATATTAAATTCTATAACATCAGAACCTGGATTAGCATTTGCTGCAGTCATGGCTTCTCTTAAAGACCCAACACCACTATCATTGGTATTTACAACAACTAATGAACTATTTCCTAAAGCTTCTAAAACGAAATCATATGGATTTTCATCTACATCATCATTCCCAATTTCAATACTTGCATTTTTTAAACCTGAAGAAGTAGGAGTAAAATCTATATTGAACGTACTTTCATTATTTCCTGGTATTATTAGCGGTAAAACAACTCCACTAAAACCAAACTCAGCAGCGTCTACTCCTATAAAATTAATTGAAGAAATTGTTAAGTCTGTATCACCAAAGTTTTTAATTACATATTCAATAGAACTAGTTGAACCTACATTTCCGCCTATTGCTGTAAGATTATCATTGCTTGTTGAAGTACTTCCATCTGCTATCAACATATCATTTCCAAAGACCCCAATTTCTGGAGTTATATTAGATGGGCACGTACTTAAAGCTACTAAAAATGGATCTGCATCAACACTTGCTGTTCCCTGAAGTACAAAAGTTTGATTACTTCCTCCTAATGGTATTGGTCCAGAAGGATCATCCCACCAGTTATTTTCAGCATTTACTTCTGAATTATTTGCCCTTATAGCTTCTGATGTATTTCCAACAAAATCATTAAATTCAATAGTTACATCAGTCTCAGATATTATATTTATGCCAGTAGAATTTGCATTAAAACTATTACATGCCATTCTACTACTACTTCCATTAAAAGCAAATACTCCATTAGCATAGTTTGAAATTATATTATTAGTGACATTAATATTCTCAGATGATTCTATCGTAATACCTGATCCAGAAACCGATAAGGTTTTATTTAATTCAAGATTAGAAATTTTGATGTCACTTGAATTTCTTAAAGTAATTGCATTATTAGCAAACACATTTAAGCTATCTCCTGGTACTATAGAAATTCCAGTACCTGAGAGACTCCCATCAGAGATAATTAAGTCATTAATTCCATCAAGAAAAATTCCTGAAATGGAAGGATTGCTACCTGAATCATTTCCAAAAAGATTGTTTGAAGCAACAATAGATGATCCTGGTATATTATTTATAAATATTGCTGAATTTGAAGAACCACTTCCTGAATTCTTAATTATATTATCCGTTATAGTTATAGCACCTCCTTGAACAGCTCTGATTCCTACTGCACGATTATTAATTGTACAATTTTTCATAGTCATGTCACTTAAATTACTTCCATTTTCAAAACGAACACCAAATCCACTTTGAGCATTTCCACTAAAGGATAAATCTAGGCCATCAACAACCACACTTGGTACATCATCAAAGTAAAGAGGGCTCGAAAAAATAGAATCAAGATGAGTCAAACTTGGGTCAAGCTCAATATTACCTGAAGTAGCTCCATTCGTTACCAACAAATCTTGACCGCCATTTATTCTAATTCCTGTATGTGTATTACTACTTCCTATTCTATTTCCAGAGATTGATACACCACTAGGAATTGAACCTTCATCAACGTTAAAAAGATAAATAGAAGGCGCGTTTTCTGTTTGTCCTGAATTCCGTAAATCAGAATCTATAATAGTTATATCACTTCCCCCATTTACTCCTATTGCATTTGTCCGATATTGAAAAGTTGTATTGTCTACCGTAGAGGTATTACAATTTAGAAAAAATACACCAGAACCAGACAATGTATTTCCAGAATAAGATAGATCCATATTTGCAACAGTGACATTTTCACATGAACTAAAATAAAGTAATCCTGTTTGAAATCCGCCATTGCTACTAACATCATTTATTCCACTATTAGGTTCAATTGTAATATTAGTACCTGTAAAAGATCCATCTGAAACAATTAAATCAGACATATTAAATGCAAATAAAGCATTTCGAGTCTGAGTACCACCAAAAGTATTTCCAAAAATAGAGACTCCACCTTGGAGATTTAACTTTCCAACATTTTGAAGATGTATAGCGCCTCGATTTATAGAAGTTCCACTATTCGTAAAATCATTATTTGTAATCGTATAATCTCCTCCCTCAGAAGCTAGAAGACCTTGCTGATGGTTTTGCATTACACAGTTATTAATTATAATTCCATAAGAATTATCTCCTCTAAAACCATTTATACCAGAACCTGAAGTTGACTTTGACATATCTATATTTTCTACTGTTGTATTTGTAACATTTCGAAAGTAGATTGGATATTGATTACATTCCGTCAATCCTTCTCCAGCCAATATTTGTACATTTGCATTAGCATTATCTGAAATTATTAAATCAGTCATATTTTGAAGAAATAGCCCACTATTTAGCATTCCAAATTTTGTTCCAGTCACTTTTATTCCTCCTGGAACAGATGGTGCAGCGCCTTCAGAAACTGCATTAAGTCTTAAACCATGCTCATCAAGATCTATTCCTGAAAATTGAAAATCATTATTTTCCATGATTAAATCGGTTCCTCCATCTATAAACATTCCTGTTCTTCTCCTATTTACAATATTTTCTCTTAGAGTAAGATCATTACAATTTTGAGCATTCAAACCAGTACCATTTGTACCAGTTGGTCTTGACATATCTATACTCTCAATTAAAGTGTTATTACAATTTATTAATCTTATTACTATATCATTCCTAAAATCATTAAAGGTTCCGTCTGCAAGAACGATATGTGAACCTGGTAATGAACCATCAGAGATAATTAGATTATCCATATTATCTATCCTTAAACCAGAATTTGCAGATGGTCCTCCAAAAACATTATTACCTATATCTACACCTTGAGCTATATTCGCACCAATAATACCATCTAAACGTATTGCCGCTTCATTGCTATTTAATCCAGTATTTGTAAAATCATTATTTATAATTTTCGCATCTGATCCTCCACTATAAAACACCCCTCCTCTTCTATTTCGAATTACGGAATTTGTAATACTTATATTATCAGCATTTAAACAATTAATTCCTGTTCCACCTATGGCAGTCGGTCTGGACAAGTCAATATCAGAAATCTGAATTTCTCTAGAATTTACTATACTAAGAGCTATACCAGCATCAATTGCGTTCATTCCACTTGTTCCTTCTAAAAGAATATGAGATCCAGGGATTGATCCATCTGAAATGATTAATCCGTTCATATTTAATATTCTTAATCCAAAATCTCCATTGCTGCCTCCAAATGTATTTTGAGAAGCTAAAATTCCCAAAGGAATATTCTCACTTGTAATCGCATTCAATTCCAGTGCATATTCATTTCCATCTATTCCAGATTCTGTTAAATCATTATTCGTAATTGTGTAATCCGATCCTCCATTAATTCTTATGCCTTGACGACGATTAGAAATATTATTATTCGTAATCATAAAATCACCTGCATTTCCAGAATTGGAAATTATTATTCCTTGCCCATTTCTTGAAGTGTTAGAAATATCAACTCCATCTATAATAACATTAGAACAACTGACAAAATTTAATGCCGTTCCATTGCCGAGAGAATTCATACCACTATTCGCTTCTAAAGTTATGTTTGCAGATGCTACTCCTCTTATTTCGAATCCCTGCATATTTTCTAATCTAACACCTGCATTAGCATTAGTACCACCAAAAGTATTGGTGTTCATTATTATTCCACCTGGAATATTTGATTGACCAACATTATTAAGATGAATAGCAGGCTCATTGTTTGCTCTACCTGAACTAGTCAAATCATTACCAATAATAGTATAATCCCTACCTCCTGTTATAAATATACCTCTCCATCTATTAGATAGATTACAATTAGTAATCTGAATATTTTCTGATGTTATATTATTATTTATTCTAATAGCCATTGCATCATCTTGATTTGTATTCGTTGCAAAGGATAGATCAACATTATCAATTAAAATATTAGAAACATTTGTCAAGTGCAATGGGCCTTGACTATTTCTTCCATTGCTACCATCTATCATATTCATACCACTATCATCTTCTATAGTGATATTTGTATTAGGATTTGCTCCATTAGAAAATGTAAGATTTTGCATGTTGTTAATAAAAAAACCACCTCGTGCTAGATTACCTCCAAATTTATTACCACTTATATTAACTCCTCCTGGCAAATCAGCTTCGATAATTGCATTCAATACAATTGCAGATCTTGAAGGCGGCGCATCTCCACTTTGAGTTAAATCATTATCTCTAATGATTACATCTTTTCCACCACTTACATTAATTCCTGTTCTTCTAAAATTAATAATGTTATTATTGATAAAAACATTACTACAATTCACAATATTAAACCCTGAACCGCTAATGCTATTTGATGGGCGAGAAACATCAAGATATGCAATTGTAAGTCTATTAACACCATTTGCACTTAACTGAAATGCATCTGAATTGAATTGTACTTTGACAATTGCGTCATCAACCCAGCCAGGTTGTGTTGAACCATCTACTACTAGAGGGTCATTTATTATTGGTAAACTTGAAGTTGGTGTTATTACAAATGGACTAGGCAAATCAAATGAAATCGTATCCGATCCTGGATTTGCATTTGCATCAAGAATTGCTTGTCTAAAAGAACCTGGCCCATCATTATCACCATTCGAAACTATAAAAGTTGTAGAATATGCATGATTCGTAATAAAGCACATTATGACTAATGCCAGAATCCTTATTTGAGGATTCCAGCTTTTTCTAATTGAAAAGTCATTTTTTTGAAAATATAATTTTTTGGTAGCAGATTTGAAAGATGTATATCTTCCAAAATTTGCATTTCTCAGAAATAAACAGATCTGGAGAGAATACAATAAACGTCTCATAAGGTTTGATTTTTTGATTCTTAAATTCTAATAAATTGCTATACTTATTATTGATGAATCATATGATCAAAGTTGAAATGAATCTCAAAAAACATTCATCCGATTTAATCAAATTGGTTCTATCATCAGTAACACCGCAATTATAAAGGGCGATAAGTGTTTGATTTCGTCAAAATGGTTGCAGTAACCTTCAACACAAATTATCGGGTTGCAGAATCCGTCAAAATAGTCGCAATTTCCGTCAACCTCTTTTATTGTTAACCTTATGAGTTGGAATATTCAATAATAGAAATTTGCTAATTTTAAAATTAGTATAAGACTAAAGCTAATGCTATATTACAGTGCTGCACTTCAAAAAAAGATCTGAATTGCATTAGAATTAGAGCCTTTTTGATTAATTTTTCTTTGCAAAACATAAAATCCATCGATAACCTTAACTATATCAAGGACATAGAGGGAAGAGAAAGCACATTTAATTAATACAATCAGTTAGTCTGAAATAATTGAAGAAGGGGACTTTCCAAAGCGTTGTTTGAAACTTCTTGAAAAAGCTTTTGGATCTTTGAATCCAACATGATAAGCAATCTCTGAAATAGTATGAAACTTCTGTTCTTCTAATAATTTACGCGCAAGTGTAAGTTTATGTTCTTGCAAATATTTAGCAACAGTCATGCCTGTCAGCTTCTTAATTTGTCTAAGTAAGCTAGATTCACTCATTGCAAAAGCTCTTGCTATAGATGCAACATTTAATAATTCACTAGCTATATTCTCAGCTATATAGAATTCAAATTCTTTTAACCAAGCCTGATCTACGTCAGACATCTTTAATTTCCTATTCGACTTAACTTCAGTTTTGGAATGTTTGATTCTATCTTTATAATTCGTCAAAAGATTGTCTATTCTTACAATTAATTCCTCTGAATCAAATGGTTTATGTAAGTAGTCATCTATACCTATTCTAAGAGCTTTTATTTTTATACTTCGATTTGTTTTTGCCGTTATCATAATAAAAGGAATTATACGCCAATACTCATTTTCTTTCAAGATAGAAACAAACGTAATCCCATCCATCACAGGCATCATTATATCACTCAAAATAAGATCCGGCAAATTCTCTGATGACTCTAAATAGTCCAAAGCCTCTTGACCATGAACAACTTTAACAAGTGAATAATTTGATAAAATAATTTGATAATATTCCCTTAATTCTTTGTTATCTTCTACAATTAATATTTTAGAACCATGATGTTCATTTCCAGTTGTAGGACTCTCTATAATTACCTTTTTCTCAGAATGACTTACTATTGATCCCTCTTGTATTCTTAAAGCAAGTTCATCCTTTGAAACCTCCCTTTTTGGGAAACTAAAAAAGAAAGTACTACCTTTTCCAACTTCACTCTCCACCCATACTTTTCCTTTCATCAATTCAGCAAGTTCTTTTGTAAAAGCTAGTCCAATTCCAGTTCCTTTCCTCTCGGCAATACCACCACTATTTGCTTGATAAAATCGATCGAAAATATATGGCAAATCACTTTCAGAAATTCCTGAGCCTTGATCTCTTATACTAATTATAATGTTACCTTCTTTTTCATTGAGGTGAAATTGAATATCATCTCCTTTGCTTGAATATTTAAATGC
>CAZSKA010000101.1:0-12653 GCA_964607315.1 uncultured Saprospiraceae bacterium
AATGAGTAGAGTTTTATTGAATAATATAATTCGTTTTATTGTTATTTTGCTATTACAGGTTTTAGTATTAAAAGGAGTTAATATTAATATACCAAAATTCAATTATTTTCATTTGATTCTATTTCCCATTGCAATCATGCTTTTGCCAATAAGCACACCAAAACCGTATGTTTTATTGATTGCATTTTTTACAGGAATGTTTGTAGATATTTTCTATGATTCATTGGGCGTACATGCATTTGCATGTGTATTGATGGCATATTGTAGACCATTAGTTTTGCGATTATTAGAACCAAGGGGAGGATATACATGGGACGTTCCAGGGATGGGTAATGCAGAAATAAGGTGGTTTTTGGTATATACTTCCATAATGTTATTTATTTATCTATTAACATATTTCACAATGGAAGCTTTTTCTTATGTGTATATAGTGAGAATCGCACTTAGTACTATTTTTAGTTTTCTACTGTCTATTTTATTTATTTTTGTTTATCAAATAATCTTTAGGACCAAGGAATGAATGAATTATATAATAATAGAAAGTTCCATTTTGTAGGCTTACTTATCATTTCATTAGTCATCCTTGTCTATAAAGCAGCATCTATACAACTATTTGATGACACATATGAAACGGCAGCAGCGAATACAACGATTACGGAAAATGTATTGCACCCTCCAAGAGGGTTAATTTTTGATAGAGCGGGAAAACTTTTGGTTGTAAACAAACCAGCATACGATATAAAGGTAATTTATAATCAGCTTGATTCGCAAATGGATACTTTGTTGTTATGTCAGTTGTTGAATATTGATAGATCAAGCTTTGAGGCCCACCTCAAAAAAAATTGGAATAGTCCAAGGTATAGCAAATCGGTTCCCTTTACTTTTCTGTCAAATTTGAGCCCAGAGCAATATGCTTCATTTAATGAGCATTTATTTGAATTCCCAGGCTTTTATTCTGAATTGAGAAATGTGCGCGCATATCCACATAGAAATGCTGCTCATGTACTAGGATATATAAGTGAAGTTGATAGATCAAAAGTAGAAGAAGAAGAAAGTAATTATGTTCCGGGTGATTATATAGGAGTAAGCGGGATAGAAAGGACTTATGAAGAACAATTAAGAGGAGAGAAGGGGGTAGAGTATTTATTAAAAAACAATATTGGTAAAAAAGTCGGTAAGTTTAATAGTGGAAATTTTAATGTTAATCCTACACCAGGATTAGATTTAGTATCTTCTCTTGATTTAGAGTTACAAAAATATGGCGAAGAACTATTTGCTAATAAGTTAGGAAGTGTGGTTGCTATAGAACCATCAACAGGAGAAATTCTTTGTATGATAAGTGCTAAATCTTATGACCCTAATTTATTAAGTATTAATAAAGATAGAGGGAAAGCTTATAACTCTTTACAGAATGACACACTGAATAAACCATTCATGAACAGAAGTGTGATGGCAAGATATCCTCCAGGATCTATTATAAAACCAGTGCTTTCTCTAATTGCTATGCAAGAGGGAGTTACCGAACCGAATAGAACAATATATTGTAATGGGGAATATGCAGTAAATAGTAAAGGTTTTTCTCAAGGTTGTCATTTTCATCCGACACCATATAATATAGAAACAGCTATTCAGCATTCGTGCAATTCATATTTTTATCAATTAATTAGAGAGTTAATAGAAATAAATGGATATAGCAATCCAGATGATGGACTTAGATTATATAACGATTATTTGCGGGCATTCGGATTAGGAGATGCTTTAAGTGCAGATGTATTAAATGAAAATAAAGGCAATTTACCTTCTCCTGAATATTATGATAAACTCTATAATGATGTAATAACAGGGTGGAAATCGACATATATTTTAAGTCTAGGAATAGGACAAGGTGAAATGCAGTTAACCACCTTGCAGATGGCAAATTTAGCAGCAGCAATTGCGAATAGGGGATATTATATTACACCTCATTTGGTAAAAGGCTTTAGATCAGGTTCAAAAGATGATCTTCCAGAGATAATTCTTAAAAAAAGAAATATTCCTATAGAAAAAGAATATTATGAACCGGTTATAAATGGAATGGAAAAAGTGGTAACAATGGGTACTGGACGAAATGCTTCTATTCCAGGTATAAAAGTTTGCGGTAAAACAGGGACTTCCCAAAATCCACATGGTAAAGATCACTCTGTATTTTTCGCTTTCGCTCCAAAAGATAATCCTAAAATTGCTATAGCAGTATTCGTAGAAAATGCAGGATGGGGTAGTGATTATGCAGCACCAATTGCAGGCTTGATGATGGAAAAATACCTAAATAGAGAAGTGGCAGAGAATAGAAAGGCCATAGAAGAAAGAATGTTTTCTTTATCAACATTAATAAACTCAGTACCTTAAATGAAAATATCAAGTATTGTTGCCGTTGCAGAAAATGGTGTTATAGGAAAAGATAATGATTTGCCTTGGAGATTGTCAGATGATCTAAAGTTTTTTAAAAAAACAACATCAGGACATCATATAATAATGGGAAGGAAAAATTTTCAATCAATAGGCTTTCCACTTCCTAAAAGAACAAACATTATTCTAACAAAAAACCCCTTTTTCATTGTAAGTAACTGCTTAATTGCTAATTCTATAGAAGAAGCATTAGACATAGCCCTTCAAAACGGTGAGGAAGAAGTCTTTATAATTGGTGGAGCAAAAATCTATGAGCAAACGATGGATATAATTGATACTTTATATTACACAGAAGTTCATGCAAAACCTGATGGTGATGTTTTCTTTCCAGAAATCAAATGGAATAAATGGGAATTAGTAGATTCGGAGAGTTTTGAGGCTAATGAAAAAAACATGTATCCTTTTACCATAAAAACCTACAATAGAAAACGAGAGTTATGATTATAGCAAGAAATGTAAGTGTTATAAATCTATTTAAATGGACTGGTCATCATTTTGCATGGTTAATTTTGTTTATGGGAAGCGTTTCGCTTCTTTATTATTTCCAAATTATTACATTTAATTTACCATGGGTTCCTGTTTCTGTTGTCGGTACAGCAGTTGCTTTTTATGTTGGATTTAAAAATAATCAAGCCTATGACAGAATGTGGGAAGCTAGAAAAATATGGGGAGGTATAATTAATGATAGTAGATCTTGGGGAATGATGGTGGATGGATATATTTCTAATCTATTTGCATCAAATAAAAAATCAGATGATGACATAAAATCAATAAAAAAGAGACTTATTTATAGACACATTGCATGGTTATACGCACATAGAAGTCAATTATTGGTATCTACACCTTGGGAACACGCAAGTCAAAGTGGAATTATGGGAAGAACAGCGAAGTTTTATCAGTCAAAATTTGGTCTTGGATTAATAGATGATGAAATGAAGACTAATTTGAAAGATTATTTACCAGAATCGGAATACGACAGGTTGGTGGCTTATTCTAATACAGCTACACAGATAATAAATGAACAATCTAGAGAATTACAAGAATTAAGAGAAAATGAGATAATCGATGACTTTCGTCATATGGAAATGGTTAATTTATTAAAGAGTTTCTATACTCTTCAAGGTAAGAATGAACGAATAAAGAAATTTCCACTTCCACGTCAATATGCAAACATCAGCAGATATTTTGTTGGAATATTTATTTTCTTTTTACCATTTTCTATAATTCCTCAATTGGCAGAACAAGCAACTATTGGTATTTGGTTAGCTATTCCTGTAACTGTAATTATTGGTTGGATTTACATAGTTATGGAAATTGTAGGTGATTATAGTGAAAATCCTTTTCAAGGAATGGCAAATGATATTCCTATGATGTCCTTATGTAGAACAATAGAAATTGACTTACGTCAAATGTTAAATGAAACAGAGATTCCTGCGCCTATAAAAGCAAAGGGAAATATTTTGATGTAGAACATCGGCGTTTTGACCTTCTTTTGAAAAAGGTATTATAATTACTAAAATGAGATAGTGGTTAATGGGTAAGTCTAAATATTTTACTCTTTTATAACTTGCTTTACTATTCCATTACTAAATTGAAGTACATATACTCCGGCTCTTAAATTCGACATATCAAATGATTTTTCACCGCTTATTTGAAGACAGTTAATTTTCTGTCCTAAAGTATTATAAATGTCTACATCAACGTCATAAGTTGTACTAATAAATAATTCTTCTGACACGGGGTTAGGAAATAGCATGATACTAGAATTTCTATCACTCATATCAACTATCACAACATTAGAAAAGTCAAATTTTCCATCAAAGTCAACTTGTTTTAGGCGATAGTAGTTGGGACCGGATAGGACGTCGCGGTCAATAAAATCATATGATTTTTTAGAAATCGTTGTGTGATGACCCGAAATAAAAGTTAGGTTTTTCCAGTCGTTTCCATCTGCAGATTTTTGAACGTAGAAGCCTTCATTGTTAAGTTCAGATGCTGTTTCCCATTCAAGATGAATATTGTCATTGATAGGTCGAGCGGTGAAAGTTAATAATTCTACAGGCAGTGAAGAATTCATTGCAAAAATTCTGGTTATACCAGAATTAAATTCATTACTCCCATCATTAAGAGGAGCTCCAATAGCTAATCGATTCCCATTATCTGATAAAGAAACACTAAATCCTAACTCATCATTAATAGCCTCTCCGTCAATATCGTTATCTACTTGTGTCCATACCCCATTAAGATCTTCATACACTCTTGCATGACCAGTAGATGTTAGATTGCCATCATTATATGGTGCTCCTATGGCGACTCTATTACCAGCATTTGACATACTTATACTCCATCCAGATTGATCTTCAGCCGCTTCTCCATTAATATCTTGCCCTATTTGTGACCATACTCCATTAATATATTCATATACTTTGACTTGACCAGCAAGATTCCCAATTGCATCATTAAAAGGAGTTCCAATAGCAACTCGATCACCTAGACTAGATAATGAAACACTAAATCCAAATAAATCAAACTGGGCGTCTCCATCAATATCTTGCCCTATTTGTGTCCATACTCCATTTATGTTTTCATAAATTCTTACATGTCCTGCATTTAATGCAGAACCATCATTGGTTGGCCCTCCAATAGCGACTCGATCACCTTGTTCCGATAAATAAACTGCTCTGCCAAAAGAATCACCTGGGGCTTCCCCTTCAATATCTTGCCCGACTTGTGTCCATACGCCATTAATATCTTCATACACTTTGACATGACCTGCCTCTGGCCCGTTTCCATCATTAAAAGGAGCTCCAATAGCTAGGATATCACCAGGACCAGATAATGAAATACTCCATCCAAATCTATCAAACGCAGCATCTCCATCAATATCTTGCCCGACTTGTGACCAGATACCATTAATATTTTCATACACTCTTACATGTCCGGCATTTATCCCATTTTCATCATTATTTACCGAACTAATAGCAACTCTATGACCTAGATTGGATAAAGAAACACAGAACCCAGACTGGTCACACTGGACTTCTCCATCAATATCTTGCCCTATTTGAGTCCAAACTCCTCCGCTTTCTTGATATACTCTTACATGCCCAGAATTCTGGCCATTTTCATCATTATTTATGGCACCAATGGCAACTATAGTGCCATCACTTGATATAGATACACTATAACCAGACTCATCTACAGCGTTCTCCCCATTAATATCACTTCCAATTTGAGTTTGTGCGAACATGTTACAAGAAAAGAATAGCATTGTTAAAAGTATAGTTATTTTGCTCATTTTATTAGCTGTTTTTTGCGTTAACAAAATAACAGAATGAACAAGCGAAAAACTATATAACTTTTGTTATACACGACGTGCTTATTAGTACTAAAAAAGAATTATTGTTAGCTAATAGAGCGTTGCATCTATTTGAAAATCACGTTTTGTATTACCAATTTAAGCTTAGAATGAGGTAATAGATTTGAAAAGTGAAAAGTCATTCTACAAGGCAGAAATTTATTGCATAACCTTAGTTGCGGAATCAAATTCCAACGAAGTAGAATGGGATTTCAATCCAAATATATACCTTATTTTAGCCTTAATTTGGTATAAAACAGTAATGGACATCAAAGGAAAAACACCGATACCATTATAACAAAAAAAAGAGCCTCAGAAATTTATTCTAAGGCTCTTCGAGCATTGCTCATTATATTGACATAAGTAATTTAATATCTTAATCGAACGGATTCTCCAATCCAACATCCTACTTTTAAAGTCTGTCCTGCTTGAAAACCTCTCATGAAACCTTCATCTTGAGTTGGCTTAGATTTTGAATAAATACCGATCTTTTTATTTGCTTCTTCTTCTACTGAAGGATCAACATTCTTTGCTTTCGAATATTTATCAATCGCAGCTAATACTGCTAATCTTTGATTCCATGCATCACCACAATTTCTAGAAGACTTAGCATACATATCACCAATTAATAGATATGGTCTACCCCAATCAGGTTTTAAACTTGCCGCTTCAAGAGCAGCTTTTCTAGCGTCGCTATACTTGTCTAATTTTCTAAATAAAATAGAAGCCATACTAAAGTTGTAATTAGCTTTTCTCTCCACATCTTCCTCTTTTGCAATAGCTTCTTGATATTTAGCAACGGCTTCTTCAAATTTTCCTTCGTCGTAAAAAGCTTTTGCTTTTACAGAAGGGTTATTTGCTTCGAATTCTGCTTGTAATTCAGCATTTCTTTCAGATGCATATTTTTTCCACTTTGCAGAAACCTCTTCATAAAACTCATTACCTGTATCTTCACAACCTTGTTTCTTTAATAATGCAAGAGTTACTTTTATTACTTCTGGATTATCAGGATCTGCATCATAATCAGGACGTAATTTATTTACAAAAAATTCACATCCGAAAATATCTCTTTCAATAGATTTGTATGCATTTATTATAGCATCTTTTCCCTCTACAAACTTATCTTTATACTTACCATTTTCAGCAATTTTAGTATCTGCAGCAGCCATTAGTTTTTCATATATTTCAATAGCCAGATCTTTATCTAAACTACCTTTCTCATATAACTTTACAGTAGAATAAGCCGTTGGCGAAAGAATTCTGTATTCTAATCTTGAACCAGCAGAATTTAAAGACTCTACAAGAACGGGATTACTTTCTTCAACAGGAGATTTAACAGTATAATACATATCAAAACCCTTTCTTCCTTTTAACTCACCTACTTTTTCTGCATAGCATTCATCCGTCTTACACTTCTGGCTTATAGATTTGCTTTCATAACAACTTATAGCGGCATCATATATTTCAAGAAATTTCACACCAAGAGCAGCTTTCGCTTCCTTGTCTTTTTCGTTTTTAATCTTGTATTTGTAAATCTTTATTCCATCAGTATAATGCGTTCCTCTTTTTCCATCAGCTGCTGGTGCTGCTTCATAAACTTTCATCCAATCTTTTTCAGCAGAATCATATTCTTTAGCTTTAACTGCATCTCTGTAAATTGTATGCAATTCCATTATTTCTGTCTGATTAGCTAGTCCATTCCATGTTTCGCACTGCGCGTTCATTTGAATAGAAAAAGCAATTACAATAAGGCTTAATAATAATCTCATCTATCAATATTTTTATTTGTATTTTATTTATCTACTTTTTGAGGCTGCAAATGTATCATACGTTTTTATAGGACACAAAATAAATAGCCAATTATTTACCTTTTTAACCGAATCAAATAATGATAAATCGTTAAAAAGCAGTTAAAATTACATTCAATTGATTTTTAAAACAAGGATTTATATCCTAAACAGGGTATTTTAGTTGTATTTACGTTGGATAAACCAACTATCATCGTTGAAATTTAACCCAACACTTAAACGAACGAAATTTTCTTGAATCACATCTATGTTACCTCTTCTTCCTAGATCGAAAGTAAAGTTAACACTGCTATAGTTTTGTTGATAGAAAAAAGGTAAAGAAGCTCCTAATCTAACGCCTACATTTGCCAATTCTTGTCCAGATACAATTCTAGCATCACGTTCATAATACAGACCTCCTGTATATGAAACTCTTTCTAGAAAAGAACCGAATCCTCTTTCATCTGGTCTATACTTTCCTCCAATTCCCACTCTGAAAGCATCAACAAAACTTTGATTAGCTCTGTTAGGGTTTTCAAAATTTGAATATTGACGGTACTCCACATCTAAACCTAATGCTAATTGATTCCCATTAAAATATGTAACACCAGCACCTAATGTAAAAGGAAGATTACCAGAATTAACCACACCAGACGATATCTGTAAAGTATCAACAATACTTAATATTACATTTCTACCAATGTGGGATTGCTCTCCTACTGTTCTAAATGAAGAACCAGGTGTTGCTCTAAGACCGAGGTTTAATTTTTTCGTCTTTGCTGATGCTACTTCTTTAAGTTGTTTCTTATTTAATACTAATTCATAGATAACACCAAGATCTAACAAGAAAGATGCAACACTATAATTATTAGTAATAAAATCTGTAACGGCTGTTGGGTTATCAACAAGTGAAACTTCTTGATCATCTCTTATCAAACCATATAAAAGCCCTACATTAACACCTGCTGAGAGAGACTTGTACTTTATACTGTTTCCCCAAGCCATATGAAATGTTCCACCATTTCCTGAAAAAGTCCTTGAAACATCATCACTTTCGTCTCTTTCTTCTATTGTAGTAACATTATAACTTATTCGGCTATAAGGTTTAGCAAAAAATGCCATACCATGTTTGAATTTCTTTTTCTTAGGGTCTAGTAAATCGTTCTTATAATTTCTTAATGGAAAAGCAAGACTGATATATTCTAGATTACCTTGCCAACGATCTTCTGTAGTCACATTATCTGATATTTGGGCATATTCAGCTAATAGTGAAACATCATAGGTAGCTAAAGTCAAAGAACTATAACTAGCTGGGTTAACTGGATTAATCGTTGTATTGTCAGCGTATGAACTTCCTAATCCTCCCATTCCTCTAAGAAGAATAAAATTAGGATCCGTCAGATCACCAAGACCATGTCTTGAATAAGGCGAATTATATAATTGCGCATCTACATTTGAAAAACAAATGGCACAAAGAATAAGCAATAAGGATATTTTCTGTACTTGTTGTATTCTATTTAAAATCATCATAATTATATCGTATCAATTCGCATAAGCCAATATGTAATAATTCAGGCTCTACGAGGTGATTTTTATTCAATAATTTACTGACATTAGCAGCATTTCCTCCTGTGAGTAAAACAACTAAGTCACTATATTTTTCGGAACTCCTTTCAATAAACGATTCTATTTCGCATATCGTCCCCATTACAGCTCCATGTTGTAATGCAGAAATCGTATTTCGACCTACTAAATCCACGGAATAACTCAATTCCGCTTTTGGCAATGAGGCCGTTTTTTCATGCATCGCCTCTAGTCTCATTTCTATCCCAGGACTAATATTTCCACCTAAAAACACTCCTTTGGGGTCAACCCAATCATAGGTAATACATGTTCCTAAATCAATTACTAAATTCCCTTCATTAGGATACATACTATTAGCAGCAATTGCTACCGCCATTCGATCTTTCCCTAATGTTTCAGGCGTCTCATATGCAATCTTTATTGGCATATTCGATTTATGAGAGAGCAAAAGTACATTATGTTTTGTAAACCAATTATTTACCTCCACAGAAATGTGACCACTTGCCGCACATGCGATATATTTTATCTCATGTTCTTCTACCCACTTTTTAAGCAACTCTAGCGAAAACTCCTCTTTTGGATGAACACTTAAAGTAGCTGGCTGGAACGATTGATCTTCAGTATTGAACGATGTAAAGCGTAACTTTACTCGTGTATTTCCTATGTCAATTGTCCCACAACGTAACATATATTAATGTTTGAAATGCCTTACTCCAGTAAATACCATAGCAAGATCATTGTCATTACAATAGTCTATACTTAATTGATCTTTTATTGATCCTCCGGGCTGCACAACACAACGAATTCCTGCTTTATGTGCAATTTCTACACAGTCCGGAAATGGAAAAAATGCGTCACTTGCCATTGCTGCTCCTTCTAGTGAAAAACCAAAAAGCTTTGCTTTTTCTATCGCTTGCTTACATGCGTCAACCCTACTCGTCTGACCACAACCCATGCCTAGCAATTGATTTCCTTTGGCTAAAACGATCGTATTCGACTTTAAGTGTTTTACCAGTTTATTAGCAAATGACAAATCGTCTAATTCTTCAGTTGTTGGCTTTCTGTTTGTTACCGGATTCATATCTGAGCTAGCTTCTACACTTAGGTCCGTGTCTTGTTCTATTACTCCGTTTAATAAACTTTTATATGCTTTGGGTTGGGACCCAAAGTGTTTTATCTTCATTAAGATACGCTTCTTTTTCGATTGTAATAAATCAGCGGCATCTTGGTTGAAATCAGGAGCGATAAGAACTTCGTAGAATAATTTATGTATTTCTTCAGCTGTTTCAAGGTCGATTTTAGCATTGCTAATTAGGATTCCTCCAAAAGCTGAAATCGGATCTCCAGCTAAGGCAGCATGCCAAGCTTCGGAAACAGTTGGTCTTGTCGCTACTCCGCATGCATTCGTGTGCTTAAGTACCGCAAATGTTGGAGCTTCGTCTTTGAATTCTCTCATTAAGTTTACAGCAGCATCAACATCCACCAAGTTGTTAAAGGAAAGCTCTTTTCCTCCTAACTTATCAAACATGGAATCAAGTTCACCATAGTATATTCCTTTCTGATGTGGATTTTCTCCATATCGTAAAGTTTGTCCGCCTAGGAAACTTTGCTTGAAACCAGGAACTTCATCTTCTTTTAGATAATATTCGAAAATCTTTGTGTCGTAATGAGAAGAAACTTTGAAAGCATCTCTAGCGTATATTTTACGATCATCTTTGGAGGTAACTCCTCCCTTTTCATTTAATAAGTCTAAAAAGGATTCGTAATTTTCCTTAGATGGAATAACAACAACATCATTGAAATTTTTAGCAGCAGCTCTGATTAATGAAATTCCCCCAATATCTATTTTCTCTATAATCTTCGATTCATCATTCGTGCTCTTAACCGTTTCTTCAAATGGATAAAGATCAACAATTACTAAATCTAGTTCTGGAATTTCATATTGACCTAGCTGAGATAGGTGATCTTCCTCTCTTCTTGCTAAGATTCCGCCAAACACCTTTGGGTGAAGCGTTTTTACTCTACCATCCAAGATCGATGGATAACCCGTAAGATCTTCTACTCTTTCAACTGGAATACCATGAGATTCAATAAATTTTTGTGTGCCACCTGTAGAGTAGATGGTTACATCTAATTCATGTAATTTTTTCACTATGTCATCAAGACCATCTTTGTGAAAAACAGAGATAAGCGCACTTTTAATTTTTTTATCCATTACTTATATCGACTTATGATTTTATCCAAAGCGCAAAGGTAACAACCTAAGTTCGATTATTCTAACTTGTGGTTCTTTTATAATGGTCAATAAACGGCTATTACCACGCTCTAACCCTAAACCCGCATTATGCAATAGAAAATCTATTACGACCTGAAATGCCTTTGAAATAGAAGCTTTACCAACTTTTGCTCATAAATGAGTATTACTCTTTACTTTCTACTAGTTTTTTCAATGCTGCATTCATTTTTTCAAATCCAGACTTAGTTTCTTTATCGAGTTTTTTAGAAAATATTCCTACTAACACTCCTGTAAATTTTTCTTCATGTAAGAATGTAATCGTTCCATCATAATTGTCAATAATTTTAAAAGAATGTTCACCGTCAAATAAGCCATTAAACAGAAATTTTCCTTTCCATCTCAGTTCTTCAGGTGGAATGTTTTTTAGAATTATTGGTCTGAATTTCATGCCGCTAGCATTAATTTTAACTCGGTCTCCTTCTTTGAACGTTCCTTTCATCTCTGTTAAAAAAGGATTCCATAGTTCATAAGAATTAAAATCAGTCAGAACTTCCCAAACATCTTGAGCGGGAGCTTCTATGATAATAGAAGTCTTTATCTCTTTTTGTGCCATAATATTAAACGTTGTGATTACAAACAAGAATGTGCTTATGTATTGCATAATGAATTATTTATTACACAAAATTCTTCGTTTAATATCTCTGTACTCTTGATCTATATCAAGAAAAGGAATTATTACCTACAGTCTAAAAATTAAAAAGAATTACTGCGATAAACTTTTTCGAACCCTACTTAATGTTTCCGGAGTCATGCCAAGCATGGATGCAATGTATTGATGTGGAACATGAAGAAAAATACTAGGATTGTTTTTAAGAAGAGCCTGAACTTTCTGCTCTGCATTCATACTTAGTTGCTCAAAAACCCTGTTTTCCAATGTTATGAAGCATTTTGCGAGGAATAATTTTTCAAGTGCATCCCAGTTTTCGACAAGTTCATTGATGCGTTCATAATCTTCTTTTGTGATGGAGTAAATTTCACAATCGGTAAGTGCTTGAAAATTCCATCTTGAGGGTGTTCCAAATTGGAAACTAGCTAATTCAGTAAGAAACATACCCTCATTAGACAGCCATTGAGTTACTTCTTTGGTTCCACTTTCGTTGATTCCATATACTCTTAAAAAGCCACGTTTTACAAAACTTAATGTATTGCAATATTGGTTCTTCTTTAAGTAAAATTCGTTTTT